>NZ_JCANUR010000005.1:0-147436 GCF_059569055.1 Sporacetigenium mesophilum DSM 16796
ATTATGTGGTTACTATAGCAAAGAGGATACACCTGTTCCCATTCCGAACACAGAAGTTAAGCTCTTTAGCGCCGATGGTACTTGGTGGGAAGCTGCCTGGGAGAGTAGGACGTAGCCGCGTAATCTTTTTTTATATAAGCAATTTTATTTTAAAAATTATAGTTATAAAATAAAAAAATCTAAAGATAATAACACAAAGACTTAAAATTAAGTCTTTTTTTATTTCCAAAAAATTACTTATATGGAAAAATCACTACAATATGTTTTAACTTCATTTACACATAATAAGAGTACACCAAAATTTTTTAATTAAGGAGTGAACTCATATGAGAAAGCTTGGTTTATTATTAGTAGTCATAGGTGCCTTAAACTGGGGTTGGATAGGTTTCTTTGGATTTGACTTAATAGGTTCTTTATTTGGAGGAACTTATGCATGGTTAAGTAGATTAATATATGCCGTAGTTGGTTTAGCAGGTATATATTCAGCATTTACATTAGCTAAAATAGGCGATGATGAAGTTGTTGAAAAATAACAAATAAATATTATAAGGCCACTGGATTATCCAGTGGTTTTTAAATTATAAGGATATAATAATTTATCCGCTCTATGATACGTTATTATATCCAACTGCTAAACTTGAGCAAGGTACCTGTTTCGGGAGATTGTTGGCGACATGAGCAAATCGAATTTTATATTTTTACTTATAATTGTATAGATATTAATAAGATGGACATAATCAAAGTAGAATTAATTTTGAAGGGGGGTAAAAAAATGCATGTAAATATGGGCGATAGCAGATTATGTTCTATGTGTAATGAAACTAGAGATGGTGGTTTAAACATATTAGGAAGTTACATATGTAAACGATGTGAAGAAGAAATGATAAAAGATGATTTAAGTGAAGCTAGAATAGGTTATTATAGGGATAGAATGAAAATGATGTGGAGAAACTACAAACCAAATTAATAAATATAGATAGTCATGTAGATAGTTTAACTATTTACATGGCTTTTTTATATTTGAGGAAATAATAAATTATATATAATATACTTATATAAAATATAATTATCTAGTTTTATAGACAAATAGACAATATTTAACAAAAAATACCATTAAATATTAAAATAATACAGGAGTTTACTGAACCTTTACAATTAACGCAATTATATTTACAAAACTATTATACAATTAATATATAATACTTAAGGGGATATAGGTGATTTACATGTATAGTAGTACATCAAATTTAGCAAAAAATTTTATGATTGAAGCCGAAGAAGAAATTATGTTAAATAGTAATAAGCTAGCAATAATTTCTAATTTAAATAGTTTTGAAGAAAAGTTAAATAAGCAATCTAAGAAATCCATAAAAAACTCTAAAGGAGTGGCTCTTTTATTTATTGATTCAGATAGGTCTAGCTATATAGATGAGATCTTAAATTTTAATTATGGAGATGAGTTCTTAGAAATAATTTCAAAAAAAATAGAATCACTTATGGATAATAAGGGTATATTGCATAGACTCAGTGAAAGTAAATATTTATTATACATATATGATATAGACAATATAGATTGTTTTAAAAATAATATGGGGGAAAAGCTTAAAAATTTAAGTCAACTGAAAGAATTTAAACATATCGATATCTACAATAGTTTTAATATAGGAATAAGTACTTATCCAGGTTACGGATATAAAGCAAAGGAATTGATTAATAATGCCAAAATCGCAATGTATAAAGCAAAAGAACTAGGTAAAAATAAACACTCTTTTTATAAAGATAACATATATAAAGAGATGGTCGAAAAAAATGAAATGCAAATGAATTTAAGAAATGCATTAAAATATAATGAATTTCTTATACATTATCAACCACAAATAGACATGACAACAAACAAGATTTATGGAGTAGAAGCTCTTCTAAGATGGAATTCTCCTAAATATGGATATATGCCACCAGATAAATTTATTTCAATTGCAGAAGAAGATGGAAGTATTATTGAAATAGGAGAATGGATATTAAGAGAAGTATTTATGCAATCTAAAAAGTGGGAGAAGGCTAGTCTTAATATTAAGACTTCTATAAATATATCAGCTATTCAATTACAAGATAAAGATTTCTTATATAACGTAAAAAGAATAATTAATGAAACTAATGTTGACCCATCTTTATTCAACTTTGAAATTACAGAAAGCATATTAATTGAATCTACAAAAGAAGCTCAAACTGTATTAACGGAAATAAAAAATATGGGAATTAGAATATCCTTAGATGACTTTGGAACTGGATATTCATCATTAATTTATTTGAATAAGTTTCCAATAGATAATGTTAAAATTGACAGATACTTTATAAAAGATTTATTTAGATATCCAAAAAAAATAGCTATTATAGAAGGTATTATACATATAGCACAAAGTATAGGGATTGATGTTATAGCAGAAGGGATAGAAAACAAAAAAGAACTAGAACTGCTTAAAGAAAAAAATTGCAAAATAGGACAAGGGTATCTATATAGTAAGCCACTTCCAATAAATGAAATAGAAACATTTTATAAAAAATTTACTTAAAATAGGCTATGGTTTTGAATTATAGCCTATTTTCTAAATCTATAACCGACACCTCTAATAGTTTCAATATATAAGTTGTTTTGTTTAGTATCACATATTTTTTTTCGAAGAGAAGCAATATGCATGTCTACAGCTCTAGTTACTGTTATATACTCATACCCCCATATAGTATTAATTATTTCATCTCTAGAAAATACTTTACCTGGAGTGCTAGATAAAAGTATGAGAATTTCAAATTCTTTAAAAGTAAGGTCAATATTTTTATTAAATAAACTTACCTTTCTAGTATCTATATCAATTTTTAAATCCCCAAAACTAAGAGTATTACTAGGGTTTTTAGAGTTTAGTTTATATCTTCTAAGAACTACATTTATTCTAGCGATAAGTTCTCTTTGATGAAATGGTTTTATTATATAATCATCAGCCCCAATTTCTAATGCCAAAACAGTATCTAATTTATCTTTATTACTAGTAATAATAATTATAGGTATATGTTGATATGTGGAATTGCTTTTCATCCTTCTAAGAAGTTCAAATCCACTGGTATCAGGAAGGTTTAAATCCAATAATATAATATCAATTTCTTGTTTTTTCAAATATTCTAACGCCTTTTTCCCATTATCTACGAAGTGAAAAAGGAAGTTGTTGTTTTCTAAAGTATGTTTAAGCAGTTTTGAATTTTTCATATCATCTTCAATAATCAAGATATTATTTTTCATAGAATGAGTCTCCTTATATTTTGTTTCCTAATTAAATATCGGCAAATGTAATGATTTACTTAATGAATTTCACTAAGATTAAAAATGTAAATTTTTTCAATTTAATTTTATTTTAGTGAAAATGTTTATTTAGTTTAAAATTTACTTAAAGATATTTAATAAATATGCGATAATGTATATAGAATAAAATTTAAAGGGAGAAGTTGAAATATGGCAGTAGAAAATATACAAAATATAATGAAATTAGCTTTAATATCTAATATGATGAAAAATAAATCAGATGATTCAGGTGTTTTTGATATTATTATGTATAGTTTGTTAGATTCTATTTCTAATAATGAAAGCCACACTGATACTTCTGTAACAAATTTTAAAAATTTAGAAACTGTTTTAAATAATAATCCTATAGCAAATTTAAGTAGCAATAGACTAGATAATATAGATGTATCAAATAAAGTATCTATAACATCAGAAAATAAAAATACAGATGTAAGAATAGATATGGCAGTAAAAAATTCTGCCAAAAAATATGGGATAGATGAAAACTTAATAAAATCTATAATAAAAAAAGAATCGAGCTTTAATCCTGATGCTGTATCATCTGCTGGTGCCAAAGGTCTTATGCAAATTATGCCTTTTAATTTTAAATCACTAGGTATAACAGATCCATTTAACATAGAGCAAAATATAGAAGCTGGAACGAAATTATTAAAACAATACTTAGATAAATTCGATGGTAATCTAGAAATGGGATTAATGGCATATAATGCAGGTCCAGGAACTATGAAAAAAAGAGGAGTAAATTCTCCAAATGAATTGTATAAAATGCCAAAAGAAACTCAAAACTATGTTCCGAAAGTGATGAGTTATTATAGGGGTTAATAATATATGAAAATAAATAGTATGAAGATAAATACAAATATAGGTATAGAAATTACAAATAATAAATCAAAGTCTAGTTTTTCAGATGCCATGAACATGTCTAAAAGATCTAAAAGTGTAGATGAAATAAGACAATACATAGAGGAAATAAAGAAAAAGGGAAACAGACTTGTACTTACCCAAACTTATGCTGACGTAAAATCATATAAGAATTCTATAAAAGAGTATTTAAAGTCAGTTGTAGAACATATGTATTCTCTTGATAAAAATATGGGATTTTGGGAAACACAGTATTTTACAACCGTTGATATAATAAACTCAAAACTCGAAGAATTGACTACAAATATATTAAATGAACAAAAAGAAGTTATAAATGTAGCAGCTACTATAGATGAAATACAAGGACTTTTAATAGATATATATAAATAAGGAGATGGATTTACCATGGAAGAAATTTATGATGTCGTATTTGAACAACTCGAGCCTCAAGAAAAATCATATATAGACGCTACGAGTTCTATATTGAAATCAGAGTTATCCATATCTGTATCAATAGGGAAGGCAAATGAAAGTATAGAAAATATATTAAATTTAAAAGAAGGATCTGTAATAATTTTAGATAAGCTAATAGATGAACAGTTAGATATATATATGAATGACCGAAAAGTAGCTTATGGAGAAAGTGTTATTATAGATGATAAAATAGCAATAAGACTTACTAAGGTTCAAGAAACTGAGGGCAACTAGAATTGTAGTATTAAATAATGTGAGGTAAATATACCTCACTTTTTTGTTTATATAACTAAATGTTTTTAAATATTGTCCGATAATAAAAATAATATATAAGTGTAGGAGGCCTTTATGAATATTAAAAATGTGAATTCAAACTTTGTTATAAATAACTACACAAAAAGTGTTAACAATATAAAAACTCAAAAACCTATAGAAAAAGCAGATAAAGTAGAAATATCATCTATTGGCAAGCATTTATCAAGTATATCAAAAAATGCAGACAAGGATATAAATATAGATAAAGTTAATAAAATAAAGAATATGATTGAAAGTGGAACTTACAATATAGACTCAAAAGAATTGGCAAAAAAGATATTAGAAAAAACGAAAGGATAAACCTTTATGATAACTGACTTAAAAGTTGTAATTTATGAAGAAAAAAACATGTTATCCAAGATGCTAAATTTATTAGATGAGCAGTATAAATACATTTTAGATAAAGATATAAAAAACCTTAATGATATAGTAAAGGATTTAGAGAATTTAAGTAGAGAATTAGCTTCTGTTGAAATAAAAAGAAGGGCTATTGTAAGTGAAGATAAATCAATGAAATCAATTATAGAGGAAAGTAATGATGAACACTTAAAGGAAGCTTACAAAGATATAGTATCTACAATAAAAATGGTGGAACTTCAAAAAGAGGCTAACAATATTCTGATAAGACAAGAACTGTTTTTCACAAAAAAGATGATAAACTTTATAAAACCAAATAACAAAACGTCAAATACATATAATGCACACGGACAAATAAAAAAATAGTGGAGGAGAAATATGCCAGGATTATTTGGAACATTATACACCGCCAATAGTGGGATGAGAACGCAACAACAAGCAATTCAAACAACATCTCACAATATAGCTAATGTAAATACACCAGGATACTCAAGACAAAGAACAGTTACTAGTACTACTAGTCCATATACTAATCCTAGCTACACCAACAGCATAGGAGCAGGACAGGTGGGAACTGGTGTAGAGGTAACTGATATAGAGAGAATAAGAAATACATTTTATGATTTTCAATATAGAAGTGAGTCTCATGAATATGGAAAACATACAGTAAAACATGATTACTACAACAACATAGAAAATATATTCAATGAACCATCAGACACAGGGATATCATCATCTATGAACAAGTTTTTTAGTAACTGGCAAGAACTAGCCAAAGACCCTAACAACGCAAGTGCAAAAAACATAGTAGTAGAAAGTGGAAAGTCTCTAGCAGGAACAATAAGTGAAACCTACAAAAGATTGGACAACCTTGAAGGAACTATACAACAAGAAGTAGATAGAATATCAAGTGGTATTGCCGATATACTAGCTGAGTTAGAAGATTTAGACAAAAACATAAAGATAGTTGAAGGAGCAGGAAAAACTCCTAATGATTACTTAGACAAAAAAGATAAACTGTTAGATGAACTAAGTTTTAAGCTAAATATACAAGATGCCGATAATGAAGAAATGCTAAAGTATGTAGTTAGTGAAGGAAAGATAGATGGGAAAATAGATTTAGATAAACTAACTAATGCAGTTAAAACTGCAATAAATAATGCTATGGACGATGAAACTATAAATCTCTCAGGAGAATTACAAGGATATAAAGAAATGAAGCAAGATATAAACACTATAAAAGAAGAATTAAAAAGTTTTACACAAACAATGACTGAAAAGATAAATAGTATTTATGATGATAATAATAGTGATTTTTTTGTATTTGACTCAAATGCAAAACCATTAATAAAAGTAATTGATACATTAGAATCGGATGCTACTAAACTAAGTATAACATCTAATAAGGCAAATCAAATAGCTAATTCAAAAGATGAAAAAATAGACCTAGATGGAGATGGAACTGTAGATAAATCTATAAGAAGTATGTACAATAATATATTAGAAAATGTAGGGCTAAAATCCAGAGAGGCTATAAGAAATGAAGATAATCAAAGAAACTTAATTAATAATATAGATGCATCTAGAACCAGTATAACAGGGGTATCTCTAGATGAAGAAATGGTAAATCTTATACAACTACAACATTCTTATGGTGCAAATGCAAAGGTACTATCTACAGTAGATTCTTTACTAGATATAGTAATTAATGGATTAATAAGATAAAATTCGCTATGCTCATGTCGCTAACGACCTTGAAAAGTAGGTCCGTTGCTCAAGCTTAGCAGTTGGAAATTGAAATTTCCTTAGAATTAAAAAATAATGGGGTGTATTAATGAGAGTAACTAATTCTATGATGGCAAATAGTCATCTTAATAACTTACAAAGTAATTTACAAAGATTAGATAAAATAAATCTTCAAATGGATACAAGTAAGCAGATAAATAGATTGTCAGATGATCCATTTAAAGCTATAAAAATAATAAACCTTCAAAGTGAAATAGAAGGAATGGATAAATACAACTATAACTGTGATGAAATCAAAGGTTTTTTAGAATCTACAGATAGTGCATTAGATGAATTAGGAAGTATATCTAATGACCTAAAAGAAGCCTTGTTACAAGCATCTACCGGAACTAACGGACCAAATGAAGTTAAATCCATAGAACAAAAAGTAAATGAACTTATAAAGCAAGCTGGACAGGTTCTAAATCTTTCTTATGGAGGAAAACATGTATTTGGAGGAACTGTTACAGACGAAAAGCCTTTTGAAACAATAGAAAACGCTGATGGTACAGTTACTATACAAGTAAATTCAAAGCACAGCAATCCATCAAAATTAGATGAAGAAATGGAAGTTGAATTATCTCCAGGTATAAGTATTAACTACAATGTGAATTTTAAAGATTTTAATGGGCAAGTAAATATAAATTCATTAAATGATATATCAAAAGCCTTTGCTGAAGGTGACCAAGAAAAACTAGGAAAGTTAATAGAAAACGTAGATTCTTTCATATCAGATATATTAAATGCTAGAGCAGTTGTAGGAGCTAAAACAAATACTGTTGATGTAATGAGAGGAAAGAATGAAGAAAATATAGTGACTATGAAGGGCGAACTATCTCAAAAACAAGATGTTGATGTAATGCAAAAATATATAGAACTTAATCAAGCTCAAATGGTTTACTCAGCATCACTTCAAGCAGGCGCAAAAATAATACAACCAACAATATTAGATTACTTAAGGTAGGTAATGTCTATGAAGATTACTTTTGAAAAGGGAATACTTGGATTTGAAGATATAAAAGAATATGAATTAAAAGATTTAGAATCTAATCCAATATTTAAGGAACTAAACTCAACAGTGGAAAAAGGAATAGGATTTGTAGTAATATCTCCTTTTGATATAGATGATAAATATGAAATAAGCTTAAGTGATAATGTTATAAAAGAATTAAATATAAATTCGCCAAAAGATGTAATGATTCTAAACATACTAACACTAGGATCTACACTTCAAAAAACTACAGTAAATATGAAGGCTCCATTAGTAATTAATGTAAACAATGGTTTAGGAAAGCAAATAATATTACAAAATGAAAAATATGAAGTAAAAACACCATTGTTAAGGAGTGAAAAATAATGCTAGTAGTAACTAGAAAAAAAGGCGAATCAATATTAATAGGTGATGATATAGAAATAAGCATAAACAAAATAGAAGATGGAAGTGTAAAAATAGCTATATCAGCGCCAAAGGATGTAACTATACTTAGAAAAGAAGTATATGAAAAAGTAAAAGAAGAAAATAAAGAAGCTATTAATAAAAATATAGATATCTTAAATTTATTTAAAAAGTAAATGTAAGATTGGGAGGAAGTAAATGTACGGAGCAAATCCATATAATACATATAAACAAAACTCAATAAACATGTCATCAAAAGAACAATTGCTACTTATGTTAGTTGATGGAGCGGTTAAACATACAAAAATAGCAAGACTAGCAATAATAGATAAAAACGTACAAAAGGCACATACAGAATTAATAAGAGTCCAAGATATATTCACTGAATTAATGATAACTATGGACAAAAATGCAGGAAGTTTTATGGAAGACTTATATAACGTATACGACTTTATAAAAAGTGAATTAGCAAGAGCAAATATGAAAAAGGATATAGCTATAATAGACAATGTATTGCCTCTTATAGAAGAAATTAGAGATATGTGGCATGAAGTAAATAATAAGATTAAGTCGGGTAAATAGGTGGTGAGCAGATGGCTGGTGTAAATCCAATTAGATTAACGGGAATGGCAACGGGATTAGATACAGAAAACATGATAAAAGAAATGCTTACAGGAGAACAAAGCAAGGTAGACAAGGCAAAGCAAAAAGAACAAACAACAAAATGGCAACAAGAAATATACAGAAATACAATCAAAGATGTTAAAGGATTATACGATAAATATTTTTCAGCGACATCTAAGGATTACATAATGAGTAGTAAGGTTTTTTCAACTGTAAAAATAAATAGCTCAAATTCAAGTATAATAACAGCAACGTCAAACGCTGGAGCAGATAATATAAATTACAAGTTTGAGGTTAATAAACTAGCAGAGCCTCCAAAAGTCAGCGTTTTACGTGCAGCTAATAATGAACCAATAACTAGAACTGCTACTTTAAGTACTCTTGGACTTGGAGCATCAAATACTTTCAAAATAAGCCTAGGAAATGATAAATACTCAAAGGATATAACTATAAATCCTGAAGATACTGTAGACTCCCTAATAAGGAAAATAAATGACAGTACATCAGGAGATGTAAAAGCATCATTTAGTGAAATGACAGGACAGCTTACAATGCAGGGAACTAAAACTGGAGAAAATAGTTCTATTCAATTTGATGCACTTGGATTTTTAGGAATAGATTCACAACCTAAAGCAGGATCTAATTCAGATGTAACGGTAATGTCAAATGACGGATCAATTATAAAAACTATAAACAATCAAAGCAATTCATTTACTATAGATAGTATTACCTACAATGTAAATGGAGTAGGAACAACATCATTAACATCAGAAATAAACACTCAAAATACAGTAGATAAAATGAAAGTTTTTGTAGACGAATATAACAAAATAATGGACAAGATATACGACACTGTAACAGAAAAGAAGAACAAAGACTTTCCACCATTAACAGAGTCACAGAAAAAAGATATGAAAGATGAAGAAATAGAAAAGTGGGAAGAAAAGTCAAAGCAGGGGTTACTTAGAAATGATAGAGAACTAAGAAAGTTTATAGAAGACATAAAGCAGGCTCTGACATCTCCTATGGAAGGAATGGGAATAAGCTTAGCTAATATAGGTATAACATCATCAAAGAATTATAACGATCAAGGCCAAATATTCTTAGACGAAGAAAAGTTCAATAAGGCGCTTAGAGATAATGGAGATAAGGTATATAGAGCCTTAACAGATAGTAATAATGGAGCCTTTGAAAAAATAAAAGGTGTAATTTACAATTACGCAGGAAGCTCAACATCTATACTTGTAAAGAAAGCTGGTATGGAGAAATCCTCAGCTACCTTAAACAACTTATATTCAGAGCAACTAAAAAAACAAGAAGAACTTATAAAAAATCTACAAAGGAAAATGGATGACAAAGAAAAACAGCTATATAAAAAATTTGCTAAATTAGAATCATCGATGAATAAGTTTAATTCACAGATGAGCTATTTTACTAGTCAACAAATGTAGGTGGTATGAATGAAAGAAAAAATAGATTTTTATAAAAAAATATCACTAGAATTGAGAGAACTATTAAAAAACAAAGAATTAGATATTATAGATGAAAAATTAGAACAAAGAGAAGCAATACTAAAAGATCTAGATGATATAAATGAATTTAGAAAACTAGCTAATGAAAATCAAGTTATCGATTTAGAAACAGAAATATATCATTTATTTAATATAAGAGTAAATGAAGCAAAGCAAGAGCTTATAGACTATAAAAAGTCAAAAGAAGCTAATAATACTTATAAAAATTTGAGTAAAGAAAAATTAAATATTTTTAACAAAAAAGTGTAAAGTTTTAAAAAAATATACCGATATATACTATAAGATACTTAGGCCAAGTACTTAAAACTAAGACAAGGATGTCAATTAATTAACTAAGGAGAGTGTAAATAATGAGAGTAAATACTAATATGAACGCTATGATAGCGCACAACCAAATGAATAAAAATACAGCTTTATCAGGAAATGCTATGGAGAAAATATCTTCAGGTCTTAGAATAACTAAAGCTGGAGATGACGCTGCAGGACTAGCAATATCTGAAAAAATGAGAGCTCAAATAAGAGGTATGGAACAAGCATCTAGAAATACTCAGGATGGAGTATCTTTAGTTCAAACTGCAGAAGGGGCTATGGAGGAAACGGGAAATATACTTCAAAGGATGAGAGAATTAGCCGTACAAGGAGCTAATGATACTAATATCGATAAAGATAGAGAAAAAATACAAGCAGAGTTAGACCAATTAACTGAAGAAATAGATAGAATAGGAACAACAACTAAGTTTAATGGAACTGACTTATTAAAGACTGGTACATTAACTCTTCAAGTTGGAGCTAATGCAGGAGAAATTATAGCTATAGATTTAGTTCAAATAGATACAAATGCACTTACAGTAAATGCTATAGATGTTTCAACTGCAGGAGCTGCAAGTACTGCTATATCAGATATAGATAACGCTATAGAAGCTCTAAATAAAAATAGAGCTACATTTGGAGCATACCAAAATAGATTAGAAACAACAGTTTCTAATTTGACTACAGCTAGTGAAAATCTAACAGCAGCAGAATCTAGAATAAGAGATGTAGATGTAGCTAAAGAAATGATAAATTTATCTAAATTAAACATATTATCTCAAGCTGCTCAAGCAATGGTTGGACAAGCGAAACAACAACCAGAAGGGGTACTACAATTATTAAGATAGTAAATTAAATTTGTATAAATAAAGAGTAAAGTATATATACTTTACTCTTTATTTATACAAATTTATAAAAGAAAGGAATAAAATTATGCTTCTCAGTATAGTAATGATGGTAAAGAATGAAGAAAAAAATCTATATAGAACATTAAAAGCTATAAAGCTTTTAATGCAAAAAATAGATTGTGAACTTATAATATTAGATACTGGTTCAGAAGACAATACAGTAAGTATATCTAAAGAGTTTACAGATAAAATATATCTAGCTGACTGGAACAAAAATTTTTCAGATATGAGAAATATGTCTATAAGTTATGCAAAAGGAAAATGGATTTTAATACTAGATGCAGATGAAGAAATTATAAAATATGATAAACTATTAGAATTTTTTAATAGTGATAATCATAAAAAGTATAATTCAGCAAGTATAGAACTATTGAATTTTCATAGAGTAGATGATGAAAAGTTTACTATAGGAAAGATACCAAGACTTTTTAGAAATACTGAGGGTTTTAGATATGAAGGAAGAATTCATGAACAGCCAAAGTATGAATTGCCTATGTATAATAGTATTTTAACATGTAAGCATTATGGTTATATATATGAGGATGAGGAATTTAGGCAATCTAAGCATAAAAGAAATTTAGAACTATTAAAAAATCAATTGCTAGAACAACCTAAAAATCCATATATTCATTTTCAACTAGCGAAACAATATCTCTGGGATAGTAAAATATATGATGCTCTAGAAAATATAGAAACTTCTTATAATATATATAAAGAAAATAATCATATTCCTATTTATATTTATGAAAGTATGGCTGATATTTATTTAAAAAGTAATAAAAATATAGAATGTGAAAAATTATGTTTAGAATATATAAAAAAGGATCAAAAAAATATAGATATTTATTATAGTTTAGCTATGACTCAAAAAAATATAGGGAAATATGAAGATTCTGTAAGGAATTTTAAAAAATATTTAAACTTGATAGATAATTATGATGGAACTACTCAAGCAAAAGATATTTTATCATCATGTAATCACTTTAATAGTAAAAATAGTGCTTATATTAATATTGTAAAGATTAGTTATACATTGTCTAAGTTTGATGAAGTTATTAAATATTTTGATAAAATTGAGGACAGTAAAAACTTAAAAGATATATATAAAGAATTAATAATATCTTTATATAGGACTAATAGATTTGATGAAATTTTAGACTATTATAATAAAACAAATAACTCTAAGTATGAAAAGAATTTATTTAAAGAGAGTATAGAACAAACTATAAATTTTATTAAAGAAGACGATAAAAATTACATATTTATGTTGTTATCTAACTTTGAGGGTAATTATGGAAAGCTTAATAAATTAAGATATGAAAAAAACATCCTTAGTAATGAATATATACATATATTAAATGAAGAAAAGTTAAATTTTTATTATGCAGATATAATACATTATTCTATAAAACAAGATATAGACTTAATGAGCATTCTTAAAAATATAGACTATACATCGATAATAGGATTTATATCATACCTAATTAAAACAAGAAAGGAAACGATAGTTTACCTTTATAAGTATTTAAATGAACTTCCAAATAGCTTTGATGTTAAAAATATAAAAGTTTATGTTGGAATATCTGAGGTTTTATTAGGGCAAAACTTTGATGAGACAAAATATAAAAAGCTATTTGACATATATATAACATATAAATATATATATTTAAAAAAGATATACAATATTGAATTTAATGACTATGAATTACTTGAAAATTTTGGGAGTTTACAAGATAGATTTGTTATTGAATTAAAACTTGCAGAAAGCACAGAAGGTGATTTAGAATATATAAAATATATGAAAAAATTATTGATTTATTATCCAAGTTATAAAAAGATAATAAAAATTTTAATAAAAGATTTTGAAAAAGGGTTAAACGAAAGCAAGGAATTAAAGATTCTAAAGAATAGCTACAAAGAAAATATCAAAGAAAAAATTAATAATAATAACTTAGATGAAGCTAAATATATGCTTGCTGAGTATAATAAAATGTTTAAAGATGATTCTGATATATTAAATATGGAAGCTATAATAGAAATGTTATCAGGAAACTTAACTAAAGCAGATATTTTATTTAAACATTCATTTATTTTAAATAAAAATAATTTTGATACTATTTTTAATATAGCATACATCAAAGCTTTATCAAAAGACAATAAAGAGGCTATAAATTGTTATAAATATATATTAAATAATTATACAGATGAAGAACTTTTAAATTTAGCTAGAGAAGAAATAAAAAAATATGGTACTAGTATTTAGAGGTGGAGATTATGAAAATGAAACGAGATAAGGACTTGCTATTAGAATATAGAAATAAGTTTAAAGAAAATATCAAAAGTACTATCGATAACAAAGATTTTAAGTTAGCCAATAAATTAATAGCTGAGTATGAAGATATAATTAATAATGATATTGATATATTTTCTATGAAGGCTGTTATAAAAATATACGAAAATGATTTAGAAAATGCAATTGAAATAATTAATAACGGGCTGAACTTTGACTATCTAAATACAGACTTGATTTATAATAAGGCATACGTACAGTACTTAAGAGAAAATATTGAAGAATCTATATTGTGTTATAAAAAAATATATAGATATACAAATGATTATGCAATAAAAAATGAGGTAAAGCTTATTCTGCAAGAACAGTTTGGTATAAAAGTGAATGAAGATATAGATGTTGAAAAAATTACATTTATAGTATTTTGTCCAGGATGGGGGGCTATACTGAAAAGATCACATCATATGGCTACAACTCTAAGTAAGTATGGTTATAATGTACATAGCATATCTACAGTGGATCATATAAATGATGGCATAAATGATATTATGGACTATAGACATAATTATAAGGGTGTAAATATACATACTATATTTAGAAATAGGAATTACAAAGAGGTAGAGAGAGAATTTGTATCGGTAACTCAAAGTATAATAGATAGTGTTGATCATAAAGTTGTATTTATAACTCAAAATCCTAATGATTATTTTATACTACAAAATATAACTGGAAACTTTGAGATAATATATGAGTGTGTAGATGATAATACTGATTTAGAGAATGCATTTTGGGCAAATAGTAGAACTATAGATTGGGAACAAGAAATAATGAACAGGGCATCTATTATAACTACAGTTAGTACATCATTATATATAAACAAAAGCCTTGTAGAAAAGAGAAAAAATGTATTCTTATTAAAAAATGCAGTTGATAAAAATATATTTGATAATAATTGTTCATGTCCAGAAGAATTTAATAATATACCGAAACCAATTATATTACATACAGGTATAATATATGATAGATTTGATGAAGAACTTTTATATAAGTTAGTTAGAAATAATAGAGATAAATCATTTGTAATGGTTGGAGATATAAGAAATAATGAGATGTTAAATGATAAAGAACCAAATCTATATATATTAGGTGCTAAGCCTCATGATGAATTGAAAAATTATATGAGGTTTAGTGATGTAGGTATAGTTCCTCTAAGAGATAACACTGATATGGCAATAAACTGTGATTCTATAAAAATATATGAATATTTAGCATCAGGGATACCGGTAGTAACCACAAAACTTCCTGATGTAAGTATATTTAATAAAGAATATATAAAAACTGCTAGTAATTACTATGAATTCGATAAATGTATAAATGATGTTTTAAGTATTAAATTAAATTATATTGATATGAATGAGTTTGTTGAAAGTAATACGTGGGATAAAAGAGTCCAATTTTTATTAGAATCATTAAGAGGAAATATAAATACAGAAGTCTATCATACTGAAACTATAAGATACATAAGAAATAAATTTCGGGACTCGATAAATAAAGATTATCATCCATCTATTGAGTCTTCTTATGCAATGACATATTTCTTAGAAGATATTAATAAGTGTTTAAAGCTAACAAAACAGGCATATAGCAATTTACAAATAAATCACACATATAGAAATTATGTACAATCTGTTTTGAAATCAGGAAATTTAAAGACAGCCGTCGATTTAATTATAAAGGATATAAATATATCAGAAGAACATAAAGCTGAGTTAATTTATTTTGATGGCAATGAAGATTTACAATTATTTATAGTTAAGTTATTACTAAGAGATTATAATTACTTAAAAAATAATCTTAACAATACATATAAAGCGGCTTTATATAATTTTGAGATTATGAATTATGATGAAAGTGGAGAACTATATATCGAGTTATGTGGAGATATAAGTAAACCCATGAATACGCCTATAGTAAACTTAAATATAAGTAAACTATTAGCAAGAACAGGTTCGTGGAAATCATCAGAGCAAAGTTATTTTAATCATTTAGACTTAGTAGATAAATATTTAAATAGAGAAAATAGATTGCAAAGACATAGATTCTTATTTGATATAGAAGTAAAAGAATGTTATCTATGTAATGGTAAAAAATACAATCTAGTAACAACAAGACCGGATGGTATTGACATAGTTAAATGCGAAAATTGTGGATTAACATTTACAAGTAAAAAACCATCTGAAAAAAACCTTATAGAAATATATAAATATGAAAATTATTATAATGGAGGGATTTGTGGTTATAGATTTGGATATGATAATTTAGATAAATCACTTATGTTTAAAAATAGGGCTAACTGGATTAACAATAGTGCATGCATAAATAAAAAAAATATTTTAGATATAGGTTGCAGCACAGGTGAATTTCTCGAAGAAATGAAAACAAATGGGTGGAATGTAAATGGAATTGAAATATCGGAATATGCTTATGACATGTGTATAAGTAAAGGTATTGCAATGTACAATAAGTCACTAATAGAATGCAAATTTAACACTGCAAATTTTGATTGTATAACTTTATGGTCTGTGCTAGAGCATTATACTAACCCTATTAGAGAACTCGAAGAAGTCTATAGAGTATTAAACAAAAATGGTAAATTATACATAGCAGTTCCTAATAACACTAGGGCAACATTAGCAGGAGAAAATTGTGCAGAATATAATCTATCTTATGAACATCTTATATACTTTGACTCAAACCCATTAATACAGATGTTAATGAAGGTAGGATTTAAAATAGAACAATGTTTCTATGGAGACTTAATACATTTATATGATATGAAACCTACAGGTACACATATATATGTTTGTGCTACTAAGTAATATGAATAATAGTTAAAGATAAAAATGTATAATTAATAAACAAAAGTGTCTGTATGAGTTTAAGGCGTTAACTAGTACTAAAGAAAGGATGATAATATAGGTTTATATAGATTGTGTAGATATGATCTTATTAAAAATAAAAATATATCGTGCTGCTATTTATTTCAAGATTTTAAAAGGCCAGGAATTTGAAGTAGAATATTCTTAAATTTTCTAAAAGTAAACATAAGATAAATAAGTACAAAAGAATAATTAGGAAAATTTAAATTTATTTAAAAAGATAAGATGTATGACTATATAAAAGAAGATAACCTCTAGTCAAGTGAGCGCCTTAATAAATGAATATGTAAATATAATAGGAGACGCTAAAAATTCATATTGTATGAAGGTTATAATTCTATATAAAAATGACTTAGAATTAGCATATGGAATATTAATATTTTGATTGAATATAACACTTTAGACTGAGATACAAACAGTTAGTTTGCGCTTAAGATAATATTAAATTTTAAAATAAAGCGAAAATAATTGGTTTTATTCTTTATTTTTATGAAGAACTAAAATATAGTTAAGAGATTATTTCTATGAGTATAAACAATAAATCCGACATAAAAATATATTCAACAGAATTACTACCGCCTAAAGGTAATAAGACAGAGGCTGAGCATAAAAAAATAGACTCTGATAAAGGCAAAAAAGAAGATAAAAATAGTGATATAAATATTAATGTATATAATAACATTAGAATACAAATTAGTACTATAGATTATCAGCAAAGAAATATTCAAGAAAAGATATCTTTAATTCAAGCAGAAGAATTAAAGATAAATCAGATAGAAAATTCTCTCAGAAAAGCTAAAGAGATTTATATGGAGTCAATAAAGAATAAAAGTAAAGAGGAATCTAAGTATAAAAATATTATCAAAGATTTTGTAAATCAAGCAAGTAATATAGAGCAATGGTTAGAAGGTAAAAACTATAAGTTAAATAAAGAAAATGAATATAACCAAACCAAGCAAGAATATGTGTATTTAAATAATGAATATAAAGGTATTGATGATATAAATAATGCTTTGAGAGAAATAGCTAATATAAAAACTAAATTAACTGAATCAAAAGATAAGTTAGTTTCATTGGCACAGATGATAGAAAATGTAAAAGTTAAAATAAAAAATGAAGAAAATTATATAGAAGATTATATAGAAGTAATTAAATATACGAAAGAAGCTGTTTTAATAAATCCATCTGAACATATGAAATTTCAAAACAATATTATTAATGATATGGTTCTTAAAATATTTAAATAATATAAAATAAAAAGTATGAGTACTAAAGGTTTTTTATTTAAGCTCATACTTATTTTAAATTCAGAATATAATTTAGTTAGATTTATTGTAGTAAATAAAATAACTTTATTGCAGAAAAAAAGAAAAATATGTAAAATTTCAAAAAACCCTATTAAAATTTGTAAAAATTACGTATAATGGACTTATAATATATTTACAGAAAAATTACATAGGCAAACCTAGAGAAATCTAGCGACGCAAAACTATAGGGACTAAGGTTGGAAAACTATGTTAGCCAGTTGCGAATGAGTTAAAAGTCATTGATATAACGCTACTCGTTCTGGGTAGCTTTTTTTGTAAAAAAATATAGAGAATTTTGTCAAAATTTAGCTTAATACATAGTAAAAAAGATAAAAATAGTATATAATTTAATATATTAGTAACTAAAATTGTTAGAAAATGTATATATTTGTAGAAAAATGTGAAAAAATTGTACAATAAGAAAAATTAAATAGGTAAATCTAGGGAAACCTAGGGACACAAAGCTAGAGGGACTAAGGTTATTATAACTATGTCAGCCAGTTGCATCCGAGCGAAATTTACATAACTTATGTATCTTTATTTAAGTGCGTTCGTATTTAACTATTCCCTTTGGAGTAGTTTTTTTATTTATAAGGAGGTAGGCATGAATACATACGATTTAATAAAAATAGGGTTAGGCGCTACAGATTTAAGAAGTAAAGCTATAGCACATAATATTGCAAATATAAATACACCAGGATACAAAAGAAGATATGTAAGTTTTGAAGAAACATTAAATAGCGCAACACCTGAAATAGAAGAAAAAGTAGATAAGTCAACTAGCATGAGAGTAGATGGGAATAACGTTGATTTAGAAGTAGAAAAGGTAAATCAAGCAGCTACAAGTCTTCAATATAATGCATTAGTAACTTTAGCAAATAGCAAGATATCAATGACAAAGAGTATTATATCTGGGAGGTAATTAAATGAGTGTTTTTAGTGGGATGAGAATAAGTACAAGCGGATTATCATCAGAAAGGCTTAGAATAGATACAATATCTTCAAATATAGCCAATATGAGTACTACAAGGGGAGCTAATGGAGAAGCATATAGACGTAAAGTTGCAATATTTGAAGAAAACTTTGATAAAAAGTTAGGAATGCTAGGGGTAAAGACTACAGCTATAGAAGAAGATAAATCACCTTTAAAGCAAGTTTATGATCCATCTCATCCTGATGCAAATGAAAAGGGTTATGTAGAATATCCAAACGTAGATATTTTAGTAGAAATGTCAGATTTAATGGCTGCATCAAGAGCTTATGAATCCAATGTAGATACATTAAATGCTCAAAAAAACATGATATCTAAGGCTTTAGAAATAGGAAGGTAGGGGTAGCAAATGCAGATAACTGAAATAGCACAAATTGGCAGTAAGGTAATAAATAGTGACAATAAGGTAGCAGAACAATCTAATTCAAATTTCTCAGATATATTTAAACATGCTATAGATAATGCTAATGGAGCTCAAGTAAGCTCAGATAATATGGTACAAAGCCTTATAAAAGGAGAAGACGTAGCAATGCATGACGTTATGTTATCAGTACAAGAATCGCAAATGTCTATGCAATTACTTCTTGAAGTAAGGAACAAGTTTGTTGAAGCATATCAAGAAATAAATAAGGTGCAAATATAGCCTTTTAAGCAAGGAGCAAATAAATGGAACAACAAAATATAATGGAAAAAGTGAAAAGGTTTTTTTCTAATAACGTTGAAAAATTCAAGTCTTTAACCAATGCTAAAAAAATAGCAATTGGAGTAGGTGTCCTAGCTGTTATACTTGCTACTATATTTACAGCAATGTATGTTAAAAAAAGTAAGTATGATGTTTTATTTTCAAACCTAGATCCTAAGGATGCTGCAAGTATATCACAGGAACTAGAATCTAGAAAAGTAGATACGAAAATAGAAGGAAATACAATATATGTTCCAAAACAAGAGGTAGATAAATTAAGGCTAGAACTTTCTCCAACTATAACTAATGGCTCAAAGGGTTTTGAATTAATGGATGAAGGTTCTTCTATAGGATTGACAGATGAAGAATTTGAAATCAAGAAACAAAGAATGATACAAGGAGAAATTGAAAAGACAATAAAAAGCTTTTCTCAAGTAGAAAATGCTAGAGTACATATTACCCAAGGTGAAAAGTCCGTATTTGTAAAGGAATCAACACCAGGAAAAGCAGCAGTATACATAACACTAAAACCAGGAGCTAATTTGAGTAACTCGCAGGTTAAATCAATAGTATCTTTAGTATCTGGAAGTACAAACGATATACCTAAGGAAAACGTAGAAGTAGTAGATCAAAATATGAGGCTTTTATCAGAAGGAATATTTGATGAAGATAAACAAAAAGATCTTCCAAATGGAGCTAATTTAGATGAAACAAAACAAGCTGAATCTAAATTAAATACTCAGCTGAAAAAATCTATAGTAGATATGTTGGAGCCTATGTTTGGCGCTGGTAAAGTAAAAGCAACTGTTAATACAGATCTTAATTTTGACACTACACAAACAACGCAAATAAAAATAGATCCAGAAAAGGTTATTAAGAAAGAGACACGTTCTGAAAATACATCTACAGATAACTCTAATGGAGGTTCGCTAGTAGATAATAATATGAGCAATACAGCAAATAATGGGGCCGGCAAAAATCAAAGTAAAGAAGAGACAATTGAGTACGAAGTAGGAAAAACAGAGACTAATATAATTAGCGCTCCAGGAGAGGTAAGAAGAATAACAGCATCTGTAGCTATAGATGGTGATTTAGGCGCTCCAATTACAAGGAATGTAGAAGATTTGGTATCAAATGCTATAGGGATGGATAAAGATAGAGGGGATAGTATATCTGTGGTATCAATGGAATTTGATCCAGCGGCCAAGGCTGAAAGAGAAAAAGAATTACAAGCCATGGAAGAAGAGGAACAGATGGAGAAATTGTTTAAAATAGGGACTTATGTAATTATAGCTACATCAGTATTAATTATAATATTAGGAATAGTACTGTTTATTATTAAGAGAAAAAAATCTAAGCTTGAAGAAGATGACCAAGCTAATATGGATTTAATAAATGCAAAACTAGAAGAATTAGAAGAAAAGAAATTACAGTTTATAGATGCAGATGATGAAGAGCTTACTTTAGAAGAAGAAGTTAAGATATATGCAGCAGAAAAACCAGATCAAGTAACAGAAATAATCAAGAAATGGTTAAGTGATTAGGAGTGATAATTTAATGAATCTAGAGACTAAAACTGCTAATGCTTTTGACTTAGGAGATTTAAGCAACAATAAGAAAGTTGTGGGGTCAAAAAAAGCCGCTGTTTTATTAATGACACTTGGACCTGAAGTAGCCTCAGTTATAATAAAGGACCTACCTGAAGCGCAGATACAGAGAATAGGTGTAGAAATAGCAAATATAGGATTTATTTCATCAAGAGAAAGAAGAGAAATTCTTCAAGAGTTTATAGAAATAAACAAAGCTAAAGACTATGTAATTGAAGGTGGTATAGGCTATGCAACGACTTTATTAAGTGGTGCATTGGGAAGTAGCAAGGCCAACAAACTATTAGAAGGAATAAGATACGAGGCACATTCAAAGCCTTTTATGTCAGCAAGAAAGGCAGATGTAGAACATATATTACATGCAATACATGATGAGAGCCCTCAAACTATGGCTATTATACTTGCTAACATACAACCAGAAAAAGCTGCTCAAGTATTAATAGAATTACCTGAGAGATTACAACATGAAGTTGCACTAAAAATAGGTAGTATATCAAATCTATCCCCAGCAGTTATAAAAACAATAGATGAAGCCTTAGAAAAGAAAATAGACATGACAGACAAGATAGATATGGAAACATCTGGAGGGGTAGATACCTTAGTTGATATATTAGTAAATGTTGATAGAAAAACTGAAAAGAGCATTATAACTAGTATAGAGGAAAGAAATCTTACACTTGCAGATCAGATAAAAGCTAATATGTTTGTATTTGAAGATATCGTTAAACTTGATAATTTATCAATACAAAGAATCCTAAAAGAAGTAAATCTAAAAGATCTTGCATTTGCGCTTAAAGCTTCAGGTGTACAGGTTGCAGAAGTTATTTATAGAAATCAATCGAGAAGAGCTGCTGAAGCATTGCAAGAAGAGATTGATATATTAGGACCAATAAAGATATCTCAGGTAGAAGAAGCTCAACAAAATATAGTTAATGTAATAAGAAAGTTAGAGGAAGAAGGAGTAATAACTATAGCAAGGAGCGCTGAAGATGAGTTTATCATATAGCGTTATAAAAAGTGATAAAGCCTTGTATAAAGGTAAAATTACTTTAAAAACATTAGAAACCAACGTTAAAGATACAAAAAAATGTGAAGAAGCTGAAAACATACAAGCAGAAATTATAAACAATGCAAATATAGAGGCAGAAAACATAATTAAAAAAGCTATAACTGAAGCTGAAGAAAAAAAAGAACAAATGTTAAGTAACGTTGAAGAAAAAATACAAGAAAGGGAAAAAAAGGGTTATACAGAAGGATACAGTCAAGGAATAAAAAATGGGTATGAAGATGGTTATAAAGAAGCATACGAAGAACACATAGATAGGGCAAGAGAAGAATCAAAAATAATAAGAGAACAAGCAGATTACATGTTATTTCAAGCAAACAAAGAAGCAGCTGATTATATGGAGGAGCAAAGTAAAAATATAGTAAGGATAGCATTAAATATTGCTTCATCTGTACTTAGAGAACACTTCAAAGATGAAGACTCTATGAATAACTTATTAAAACAAATAATAGAAGAGCATAAAAGAAGTAGGACATTTATTGTAAAGTGTAATTCCATATACAAAGAAAGCGTTGAATCTCAAATTGATAATTGGAAAAGTACAATAGCTATAAATTCAGATATATTTGTAATAGTAGACGATAATATGGAAATAGGAAATGCTGTTATACAAAAAGATAATGGAAAAGTAACTATAGGAATAGACTGTGGTTTTGAAAGATTAAGAGATGAGTTACTTGGAGAATAAAATATGAGTATATCTATAGATTTTGAAAAAATATCACAGAAAATAAATAATATAGATTTGACTATATCTGAAGGCATAGTCAAAAAAGTAATAGGACTTACCATGGAAGTAGAAGGGATAAAGGCCTTCGTTGGAGAGTTATGTGTTGTATACAACCAAATGAACAGTCCTATTGATTGTGAAGTCGTTGGATTTAAAGGAGACGAAGTAATACTAATGCCATTAGGGGATTTGGTTGGAATATCTCCAGGATGTAGAGTTATATCAAAGGGAATGCCATTAAGTGTAAGATGTAGTGATGATCTATTAGGCAAAGTATTAGATGGAATAGGAAATCCAATAGATGGTACAAGTATAGTGTTTGGAGAAAGATATAGTTTAAACAATGAGCCTCCAAATCCAATGAAAAGAAAGAGAATAACGAATATAATGCATACAGGTGTAAGGGCAATAGATGGATTTACGACTTGTGGAGAAGGTCAAAGAATAGGTATATTTGCAGGTAGTGGAGTTGGAAAAAGTACAACTTTAGGTATGATAGCAAGAAATGCTAAGGCAGATATAAATGTAATAGCCCTAATAGGTGAAAGAGGAAGAGAAGTCCTAGATTTCATAGAAAGAGATCTAGGAGAAGAGGGAATGAAAAAGTCAGTTGTAGTATGTGTAACATCAGACAAATCACCACTTATAAGATTAAAAGGAGCTCTTACGGCAACAGCAATAGCTGAGTATTTCAGAGATCAAGGGAAAAAGGTAATTATGATGATGGACTCTGTTACAAGATTTGCAATGGCTCAAAGAGAAGTAGGTATAGCTATAGGAGAACCTCCTGCACAAAAAGGGTACACGCCATCTGTATTTGCTATGCTTCCAAAGCTTATGGAAAGGACAGGTACATCTGATAAAGGATCAATAACAGCTTTTTACACGGTTTTAGTTGATGGAGACGACTTTAATGAACCTATAGCAGATACCACTAGAGGTATATTAGATGGTCATATAGTTTTATCAAGAGCTTTAGCTCACAAAAACCATTACCCAGCAATAGATGTACTAAATAGTATTAGTAGACTTATGAATGAAATAGCTGAAGATGAGCATAAAATGGTAGCATCTATGGCAAGAGATATGTTAGCAGAATATAAAGAAGCAGAAGACTTGATAAGTATAGGAGCCTATACAAAAGGATCTAATAAAAATATCGATAAGGCTATAGAGTATCAAGATAGTATAGTTAATTTCTTAAAGCAAGGGGTAAATGACATAAGTTCTTTTGAAGAAAGTGTACAAGAATTAAAAAATATATTTAGTTAGGGATGACTTATGAGTAAAAAATTTAGCTTTAGACTTCAAAAGGTATTGGATATAAGAGTAAAAGATGAAGAAGAAGTAAAGATTAGATTTTCTGAAATTCAATCAAGAAAAATAAAAATAGAACACAAGCTTAAAGCATTAAAAAGTGATTACGATAGATACTCAAGAAAAGGTATATGTGAAAATATAGTAAATCAAAAAATAACAATGAATTACTTAGGTGCACTAAATAATACTATAAGAGATATCTCATCAGAATTAATTAAAGCTTGTGAAGAACTAGAAAATCTAAAATCTGAACTTATAAATAGGCAAGTCGAGAGAAAATCATTAGAAAAATTAAAAGAACAAAAATACACAGAATTTTTAAAAGAAGAAGATATGAAAGAACAAATTATAAATGATGAATTTGCAATTATAAGTTTTGCAAGAAAACAACAGGTTAGTTAGATGGGGATTGATATTATGCAAATCAATGTAGATGTTAATTTTTTAAATAATATTATAGGAAACACAAATATTGAACTACTATCAAATAAAACAAATATTAGTTTTGAAAATCTAATATTAAACTGTTTGGACAATAAAGCTAATGATTTAGAAGAAGAAATTCTAATAAATACAGATGATATGAATATAAATGAAGAAGAAATAAGTAAAATATTAAGCTTATTAAATCAAATAATATGCAAAAATGAAAATCCAACAGATACAAAGAATAATTCACTAAATGAAGTTGTTGAAAATTTGAATAAATCCAATAAAACTGATGAAAAAATAAATTTAATTTCTTATTTAATAAAAAACATAGATGATTTGGATAGCGAAACTCTAGATTATAAAGCAGACACATTCAACTATACTATGAAAGAATTAAAAAGTGAGTTAAACAAAATAATATCTAATAATTCATCAAATGAAGAAAAACCATTAGATGAATTAGACATATTTAATATAAATAAACCTAGAGTAGAAGTGAAGAAAGATACTTCAAATAAAGAGTTGGACATGTTAAAAGATATAGCTAATAATAATGATTTTGAAAAAATAAACTTAAATATTAATAATAAGCTAATTAACAATACTGCAGGCCAACCACATAGCATAGGACAACCATCATATAAAAATATAGAATCAAATATATCCTACGACACTATAAAAAATATAAAATATATGGATTTAAATAATATACAAGAACTAACTATAAATTTAAGACCTAAGGAATTAGGTCAAATGAATATACAGCTTCTTAAAGAAAATAATGAGATGAAAGTTATATTAACGGTACATTCTAAGGAAGCGCTTGATTTAGCGAATAAAAATATATCCGATATAAAAGGTCACCTAGAAAATGCAAACATAAATATAAAAAATATAGTTATTAATATGGAAATAGAAAATACATATACAAATGAAAATTTTGAAAAGAGTTTTTCTAATAACCAAAATGAACAAGATCAAAACAACAAGAATAATAAAAGAAGTTCAAATATAGATGATGAAGAAACAAAAGAAATTATTAAAGAAGATAACCTGAATTTATTAGCTTAAAATAAGGAGTGGTTATATGACCAGTATAAATACATCGGTGAAAGTTAGCTATGACAAAACGGAAAATGGGACACCAATAATAGAAAAAGGTAAAGAAAATAATAAAGACTTGTTTTTAGAATTATTAGTTGCCCAAATGAAATATCAAGACCCAATGAACCCTCAAGATCCAACACAGTATGTAACTCAATTATCTCAATTTTCTATGCTAGAGCAAACAATGTCATTAAATGATGGTATGAAATATCTTTCAGAATTAAATAATGGAATTCTTATAAATTCAGCTATGAGCACCTCTTCAGCTTTAATAGGAAAACATGTAGAGGTATCAGAGTTAGATGAAAACAAGGAAAATTATAAAGGTATAGTAAAAAGTGCCCACATAGAAGATGGAGTAGTCTACATAGATATAAAATTAGATGGAACTGATAAAATAGAATCTTTTAGATATGATACTTTATTAAAAATAAGTGAAAGTGATATAGAAGGAAATATAAAATAATAGGGGGAAAAAACATGTTAAAGTCAATGTACTCAGGAATAAGTGGAATGAAGGCAAACCAAACTAAAATGGATGTTATAGGGAACAACGTAGCAAACGTAGGAACTACTTCATTCAAAAAATCTACTACGAGATTTTCAGATACTCTTTATCAAAATATGATATTTGCTGGTGCTCCATCAGAAGGCGCAGGGGGTACGAATCCAGGACAAGTCGGGATAGGTGTCAAAGTAAATGGTATATACAAAAGTATGAGTCAAGGTTCTTTGCAACCGACAGGTAGACCATCGGATTTAGCGATAGATGGAGATGGATTCTTCCCTGTAAGTAGAGATGGACAAGTTGTATATACAAGAGATGGTTCTTTTAGTTTAGATACTAATGGTAACTTAACAAATGGTGATGGATATCTACTATTAGACTCAGATAATAATCCAATAGAAATACCAAAAACTAATCTAAATGGCAACAATGTTGTTGCATATAATATTTCAAAAGATGGACAAGTAAGTATTTCATTAGATGATGGAACAAAGGAAAACTTATCAAAAATACAAGTGTATACATTCCAAAATCCAGAAGGATTAGAAGCATTAGCTGGGAATTTATATTCCACATCAGCTAACTCTGGAATTCCAGTTGATGGTAATGGATCTATAATTCAAGGAGCAGTGGAAATGTCTAATGTAGATTTATCAGAGGAATTTACAGAAATGATAGTTACAACAAGAGCATTCCAAGCAGCAGGAAAAATGATAACTACAAGTGATGAACTACTACAAGAAATAATAAATTTAAAAAGGTAATGGGAATATAAAATGATAGAGTTAACAGAATTAAGCAACAAAAAGTATATTTTAAACTCTGATTTAATAGAAAGAATAGAAGCTGTACCAGATACAAAAATACTACTTACAAATGGTAAAAAGTATCTTGTAAAAGAATCTGTAGATGAAGTTGTAGAGAAAGTAATGAATTATAAAAAGAAGATATTTACATTGGAGACATAGGGAGGAAATATATGAAAAAACAAGACATTATGACTCCTGTAGGCTTAATTTTAGCGGTAGGATTGGTTGTTTATGGAGCAAGTTTAGGAAGTGCAGGACTTGGTGTTTTATGGGATTTACCATCTGTTTTTATAACGGTAGGAGGATCTTTGGCTGCTGTTTTAATAACATTTTCCGCGGATGATATAAAAGAATTGCCAAGAATAACTTTAGCAGCATTTAAAACTAATAGTGTATCTAAAGTTGATTTGATAGATCAGTTTAAGGAATTATCTAGAAAAGCTAGAAAAGAAGGATTGTTATCCATAGAAAATGAGGTCTCTCAAATCGAAGATATATTTTTAAAAAAAGGTCTTGAAATGGCAATTGATGGAATACAGGAAGATGTATTAAAGGAAATATTAGAGGCTGATATATCACAAATGGAAAGAAGACATGAAAATGGAGCAAAAATATATAAGTTATGGGGTGCATATGCACCAGCATTTGGGATGATAGGAACACTAATAGGACTTGTACAAATGCTATCAGATATGGGCAGTGCTGAAGCAATAGCTTCCGGTATGGCAGTAGCATTAATAACTACATTTTATGGATCATTACTTGCTAATATAGTTTGTATCCCTATTGCATCTAATTTATCAATAAAATCAGAACAAGAAGTAGCTGCTAGAGAAATGATGATAGAAGGTATACTAAGCTTACAGTTTGGGGAAAGTACGAAAATTATAGAAGAAAAGCTAACGGCATTTTTAACTCCTAAGGAAAAGGCAAAATATTATAGAGTGTTATCTAATGATACTGAAGGGGTGACTGCGGATGCCACGTAAAAAAAGAGCTAGTAAAGACGATGTTAATTCAGAAGCTTGGCTTGCTACATACGCAGATACAATAACTTTAGTACTTACGTTTTTCGTATTATTATATTCTATATCTAGTACAGATGCTGCAAAACTAAAGGGTATATCTGAGGCAATGCAGGGTCAGTTAACAGGAGAAGGGGTAATGGGTGCAGGAACAAGTAATAAAACCGGAGACAAAGATCCCTCTATAATAGATGATCTACCAAACCAGGAAATAACAGAAGAACTCAGAGAAAAAGAAGAGATTAAAAAAGAAATAATAACTACGATAGATAAGGGTAACCTAGAAAAATTAGTAACCATAAGAGAAGATGAAAGGGGTATAATTTTAGGATTAAATGAAAATATATTCTTTGATCTAGGAAGTGGTGAATTAAAGAGTGATAGTAAACCAGTATTACAAGAGCTAGCAGGTATTCTAACTAAAATACCAAGTCATATAGTTATAGAAGGACATACTGACAACATCCCTATTAAATCATCTAAGTATGGATCAAACTGGGAATTATCAACTCAAAGAGCAGTAAGTGTAGTTAGATACTTTGTTGAACAAAAGGGAATGAGCCCTACTCAGTTTTCAGCCACAGGATATGGTGAATACAAACCTTTAGTAGACAATAATACGTCTGAAAACAGAGCGAAAAATAGAAGAGTAGATATAATTATAACTACTGAGTAGGAGGTTTAAATTATGGCTAAAGAAAAAAGAGAACAAGATCAAGATAAAAAGAAAAATAATAATATGAAGATGATTATAATATTATTATTTTTAGCGACTATAATAGGGACTAGTTATATTGTTGCGACTAAAATTATGGGTGGAGCTAGTGTTAGTTTAAAAAGTGAAAAAAAACCCGAAACCGTTAATTTAGAACTAGATGAAATATTAGTGAAGTTATCAGATGAAGAAAAAAGTAGATATATAAAAACTAATATAGCAATATCACATGACAAAGAAATAGAAAATATAAATGACTATGTACCACAAATTAGAGATAGTATTATCAACTATTTGATGTCGAAAAAAGCTGACGATTTTTCAGCTAATAACATGGAAAATGTAAGAAAAGATATTATAAAAATTTTAAAAGACAAGGTAGACAATGAAGGTATATACGATATTTACTTTGTAAATTTAATTGTACAGTAATTCATGAAGGGAAAATAGTTAAATGATACTATATATTATTAAGGTTATTGCATTTATCCCTATAGTTATAATTTTAATAGCGATATCTTTAAAATTAAGTCAAAGAACTTTAATTCAAGGGCAAGCCAATAAGTATATGAGGGTATTAGAAGTAATAAACATAAACAAAAATAACAGCTTATTAGTTGTAAAGATAGGAGATAAGGGGTGCGTTTTAGCATCTTCTGGATCTAATATAAACAAAATCGAAGATTTAACAAAGGAAGACATATTAAAGATTGAAGAAAATATAAATCAAAATAATGTTAAAGCACAACAATACTTTGATAAGTATAAAGGCAAGATAATAAAACTCACTAAGAAGGAAGATTAAATTATGGATATATTTAGTAATCTGCTTTCTGATACTACTCAATATACAGACTTAGTTCAACTATTTTTATTTTTAACTACTTTAATGTTTTTGCCTATGATTATTTTTATGATGACGAGCTTTGTAAGAATAATTATAACATTTTCATTTTTAAAGTCGGCACTAGGAGTTCAACAATCAATACCCAGTCAAGTATTAGTAGGCTTATCAATAGTATTGACTATATTCATAATGACTCCTGTGCTTAACCAAATAAATAATGACGCACTGCAGCCATATTTAAATAAAGAAATAAAAATGGAAGAGTTTTTAAGTAAATCAGAAAAACCAATAAAAGAATTTTTGTTAAAACAGACAAGGCAAAAAGATTTGGAGTTGTTTATAGATAACTCTCAATTAGAAAAAGAGAAAGTAACAAAAGAAAATGTACCATTATACGTAGTAGCACCTGCATTTGCTACAAGTGAACTAAAAACTGCTTTTGAAATAGGTTTTTTAATATATATACCATTTATAATAATAGATCTTGTTGTGTCGAGTATATTGATGTCTATGGGAATGTTCATGTTACCACCAGCAATGATATCTCTACCTTTTAAGTTACTTTTATTTATTATGGTAGATGGATGGAGCTTAATAGTAAAATCCTTAATAAATAGTTTTTAAGATAGGAGAGAAATAACATGAGCGAGATAATGATAATGAGTATTGTAAAGGATGCTATATATACAGGACTTTTAGTTTCGGCACCTGTTCTTATAGTATCTTTGGTAATAGGGCTTCTTATAAGTATATTTCAAGCAACTACCCAAATCCAAGAACAGACACTTACCTTTGTTCCTAAATTGATAGGAATAGCTATAGTTGTTGTAGTAGGCGGAAGTTGGATGCTAAGTACTCTAAGTACTTTCACAATGGAAATGATAAATATGATAACTACTATAACCAAATAGGTTGACAAATTGATATTAGTATTTTTAAGAACTATAGCATTTTTTACAGCTATTAATATACTATACCCTAAAGAAACTCCTAGAATGTTTAAAATATCATTCGCTCTATTTTTATCTATAGTTACATCTCAGACTATGGATTTACAATCTATAAGTCAAATAGATAACAAAGGAACACTTTTGTTATATGGAATATCTGAAACTCTTACAGGATTAATGTTGGGATATGTAACTAATATATGTTTTGAAAGTATTAAGTTTGCAGGAAGCTTAATAGATCAACAATTAGGGTTATCTATGGCAAACATATATGACCCAAGTACGCAAACTCAATCAACATTAATATCAAATATAATGTACTGGATGTCTATTGTAATATTTTTAAATTTAAACGGTCATCACATTTTAATAAATGGAATAAGATATAGCTTTGAGGCAATACCAATAGGTCAGCCAATAATAAGCCATGATATTGGGTACATACTTGATATATTTATATATTGCATTACCACAGGATTTAAAATAGCAGTTCCAATTGTATTAGCTCTTATAATAGTTGAGTTTATTATGGGACTCGTATCAAGAAGTGTACCCCAACTAAATGTAATGATAGTTGGTATGCCAATAAAAATATTAGTGGGATTGGCATTTTTTATGATAGCACTTCCATTTATGATAAAAGAAATTATTGAACTTATTAACAACATACCTAATATATATGAAGGAACATTTGGAGCAGCGCCGTTATTTTATATGTTATCTACAGATGACAAAACAGAAGAAGCAACTCCAAAGAAGAAAAAAGATGCTAGAAAAAAAGGTAATGTTCCAAAAAGTAAGGAAGTTTCTGGGGCAATAACGCTAGTGGGATTTACTCTTCTAATAGGGGTATTATCGCCCTATTTAGTAGATAACTTTAAGGCTATTTTAATAAATTATTTAAATTTAGATTTTAATATGAATATAAATTATATGAAGTTACAAGGATTAACCATACAATCTCTTATATTTTTCTTTAAATTATTTTTACCCATAGGAGCAATATTTTTATTTTTAGGCTTAATATCAAATATAGCACAGACAGGATTTTTATTTACAGGAGAAGGGCTTAAGCCTAGTCTTTCAAAACTAAATCCACTAAAGGGCCTTAAGAACATGTTTTCTATAAAGAGCATGGGTAATTTAATAAAAAATATATTAGTAATAATAGTTTTAGGATTTATGGGATACGGATTTATAAAAGATAATTATATAGATATATTAAAGCTAAGTAATGTATATGTTCCTACGCTTATATACACAGTAAAAGATATTTTATATTCTATATTATCTAAAATATCTATAGCTTTAGTATTTATAGCACTCTTAGATTATCTTTATCAAAGATATACACATAAAAAAGATTTGAAAATGACAAAACAAGAAATTAAAGAAGAATTTAAACAAATGGAGGGAGATCCTCAAATAAAAGGAAAAATAAAACAAAAGCAAAGACAATTAGCCACTCAGAGGATGATGCAAAAGGTACCAGATGCAACCGTAATAGTTACAAACCCAACTCATATATCTATAGCCATTAAGTATGAACAGGGAAAAAGCAAGGCTCCAATGGTTGTAGCAAAGGGAGCTGATTACGTGGCATTTAAAATAAGAGAGATAGCAAAAGAAAATGATATACCAATAATAGAAAATAAACCTTTGGCAAGATTAATTTTTAAAAAGGTAGAAATAGATCAAGAAATTCCAGAAGAAATGTATCAAGCTGTTGCTGAAATTCTTGTAGCTATTTACAAGATAAAAAACAGATACAAAACAAAATAAAAGGTGAGGTCGAGTAATGAATAAACTAGACTTTAGAAATCAACTTGATATAATCGTAGCCCTAGGGATAGTAGGCATAGTCCTTATGATTATAATACCACTGCCAACATTTATTTTAGATATACTGCTAGCTTTAAATATAAGTTTATCAGTTTTAATATTGCTTATGACATTATTTACAAAAGAAGTTTTAGAATTATCTATATTTCCTACTATATTGCTAGTAACTACTTTATTTAGATTAGGACTTAATATATCGTCTACTAGACTTATATTGAGCCAAGGATATGCAGGAGAAGTTATAGAATCATTTGGTAGCTTTGTCGTAGGTGGGAATTATGTAGTTGGAGTAATAATATTTCTTATTATAATGATTGTACAATTTATGGTTATAACTAATGGTTCAGGAAGAGTATCTGAAGTAACGGCTAGATTTACACTAGATGCTATGCCTGGTAAGCAAATGAGTATAGATGCAGATTTAAATGCAGGGATTATAAATGAAAAAGCTGCACAAAAAAGAAGAAAAGAATTACAACAAGAAGCTGACTTCTTTGGATCTATGGATGGGGCATCAAAGTTTGTAAAAGGAGATGCCATAGCTGGTATTATAGTCACCATAATAAATGTTATAGGTGGAATAATAATTGGAGTTGTAATGCTAAATATGAGCTTTGGAGAATCTGTCCAAACATATATTAGACTTACTATAGGTGACGGTTTAGTTAGTCAAATTCCAGCTTTATTAATATCAACAGCATCAGGTATATTGGTAACTAGAGTTGCAAGTGAAGAGAACTTTGGTGATTTGGTTGGAAAACAGTTAACAGCTATACCTAAGGCTATAACTATAACAGGTGTAGTACTTCTAGTATTAGGATTTATACCAGGGCTACCTAAATTGGCGTTTCTCGTTTTGGGAGCGGGTTGTTTGTTAATTGGATACTTATTAAACAAGGATGCAAAAGAAGAAATAGAAAAGTTAATCACTAATGAAGGTGAAGTAGAAGAGATAGAAAGCAATACTGTAGAAGATGTATCTTCTTTAGTAGAGATAGAGCCTATAGAGGTAGAAATAGGATATGGACTAATACCTCTAGCAGATGAATCTAATGGAGGAGATCTTTTACAAAGAATTGCATCAATTAGAAGGCAATGTGCAATCGAAATAGGAATTGTAGTTCAACCTATTAGAATTAGAGATAATCTACAACTAAATCCTAATCAATATAACATAAAAATTAAAGGAAATATAATTTCTGGATATGAGATTATGCCTAATATGGTACTTTGTATGGACCCAATGAATCAAGGGTTTGATATTCATGGAATACAAACAAAAGAACCTACCTTCGGCCTTGACGCTATATGGATAGATAAGTCTAATCTTGAAGAGGCGGAATTAAGAGGATACACAGTCGTTGATCCATCGACAATAATGATTACTCATTTATTAGATATTATAAAATCTAATGCCCATGAATTATTAGGAAGGCAAGAAGTTAAAAATATGCTAGATGCTGTAAAAGAGAAATATAATGCTGTAGTAGATGAACTTGTACCAGATTTAATGACTTTAGGTGAAGTTCAGAAAGTACTTCAAAACTTATTGAAAGAAAAGATATGCATAAAGGATAGAGTGACTATATTAGAGACATTAGCAGATCAATCTAGAAATACTAAAGACTTGGAACTATTGACAGAGTATGTAAGGATATCCCTAAGTAGGGCGATATGCTCTAATTTAGTGGATGAAAGTAAGACTATGGTAGTAGCTACTTTAGATATAGAAGTAGAGAATTTGGTAGCTAATAATTTACAAAGGTCTATAAATGGAACGTATCCAGCGGTAGACCCTGATACTACAAATAAAATATTTAGAAGTGTACAAGATGTTATACAAAATATTTATTTTAATCAAAACATACCAGTAATTATAGTATCTCCAAAAATAAGAGCTCCTTTTAGAAAATTAATAGAGATGGTATTTCCTAACTTAACGGTATTATCTCTAAATGAAATACCTAATGATATTAAGATAAAGGCAGAAGGTGTGGTGAATATATAGATGTTTATAAAAAAATATGTTGCTGATACATTAGAAGAAGCTATGTTTCTTATGAAACATGAATTAGGAGACAACACAGTAATTATAAACAAAAAATATATACGAAAGCCAGGAATAAAGGGCCTTTTGGGTAAAAAATCAATAGAAGTTACAGTCGCAGTAGACAATAGTAAAAAGGATAATGGAGATATTAGAAAAGAAGTAGATGAACTTAAAAATTTAATAAGTAATATAGTTTCTAACAAAGAAGATGATAAAAGCATAGAAAAGATAATAAAGAATTTAGAAGATTTAGATGTAAATAAAAAGACAATAGATAATTTAGTCATAAATATTAAGGAAATGAAAAAGGTTAGTGATAATACTAGCAAAAACCTAATAACTGTATTAGAAAATAGTATAAATATATCTAGTACAAAAATGGAAGGTAAAGTTATATTAGTAGGGCCCACAGGCGTAGGTAAAACTACAACTATTGCTAAAATAGCTGGAAATTTATCTTTTGTAGAGAAAAAGAAGGTTGGCATAATAACCATAGATACATATAGAATTGGCGCAGTTGAGCAACTAAAAATATATTCAGAAATAATGAACATACCATTTAAAACTGTAATAAGTCCAACCGAAATGGAATCTGCAATAGATGAATTTAAAGATTGTGATGTAATACTTATAGATACAACAGGTAGAAGTTGTAAAAACCTTATGCAAATTTCAGAGTTAAGAGCATTTATAGATAATGCAAAAACAGAAAATATACATTTGGTAGTGAGTTGTACTACAAAAGATAAGGATATAGAAGCGATTATAAATTCATACAAAACTTTGAACTTTAACAATGTAATAATAACCAAATTAGATGAAACAACTACATATGGGCCATTGTTAAATATACTAAATTACGCTAACAAGCCCTTAAGTTATATAACACTTGGACAAAGTGTTCCAGATGATATACTGAGGCCAAGTAAAGAAAAGTTAATAAAATTAATTTTAGGAGCTGAAGAAGTATGATGGATCAGGCAGAAAACCTTAGAAAATTAGCTATACAAAATACAGAAAGCAAGTCACGTCCTAAAATTATAACTATCGCATCTGGAAAAGGCGGTGTGGGCAAAAGCAATTTTACTGTTAACTTAGGTATATGCTTGTCAAAATTAAATAAAAGAGTAGCTATATTAGATGCAGATATAGGGATGTCAAATATAGATATACTAATGGGTGAGCCTACCAATAAAACTATATGCGATGTAGTATATAAGGATATAGATATAGAAGACATAATAATAGATACAAAGTATGGCATAAAACTTATACCAGGAGGGTCAGCTCTTAACCATATAGAAGATTTCAATGAAATTCAAAGAAGCAAATTTTTAAATGAAATTGAGAAAATAAAAGATATAGACTACTTGTTAATTGATACAGGTGCTGGTATAAATAAAAGCTTATTAGCATTTATATCTTGTAGCAATGAATTTTTTGTGATAACTACACCAGAGCCTACCTCTATAACGGATGCATATAGTCTGCTAAAGGCTACAAGTAACCTTAATATAAAGGATAGAGCAAGTATTGTGATTAATAGATGTAATAATGTCAAAGAAGCTAACTCTGTATATTTGAGAATAAAATCCGTTGCCGATAAATTTTTAAATATGAATTTAGAATTTGGGGGATACATATTAGATGACAAGAAAGTAAGTATTTGTGTTAAAAATCAGATTCCATTTTTAGCCGCTTACCCAAATATTGAAATTTCTAAATGTGTAATGTCTATAGCAAAAAATATTTCAAAGGATGAAGTTACTGAAACAACAGAAGTCAAAACCTTATTTAAAAAAGTATTAGACTTATTTTCTTAAGTAAAAAGGGGGAAAGAAAAGTGGTTCTTGCTGATAAGGAACAAATCATACAAGAAAATATACCTCTTGTTAAACATATTGCATATAAATTATTTGTACCAAATAAAGGTTTAGAATATGATGATTTAGTTAGTTGTGGATATATGGGACTTATAGATGCTATTGATAGATTCGATAAAGCAAAGGGGGCTAAGTTCTCAACTTATGCTGCAATAAAAATAAAATCATACATATTAGATGAAATTAGAAGACATTCCCCAGTATCAAAACATAATTTAACAAAGATAAATATATACAATAAAACAGTGAATTATTTACAAAATACTTTAATGAGAGAACCTAAAAAGCATGAAATAGCACAATACATGAATTCGCCATTAAAAGAAATTATTGATATACAAAATAATATAAGCCTATTAAGCGTTACCTCATTAGATAATATTCCATTTAGTGATGATAATGAGGAGAGATTAGTAGATAAAATAAAAGATAGTGAGTCTATAATACCTATAAATATAATAGAAGAAGAAGAAAAAATAGATACACTATCAAAGGCAATAGATACATTGAGAGAAAGAGATAAGCTTATATTATCACTATATTACTATGAAGAATTAAATCTAAAAGAGATAGGGTTAGTATTGGGATTATCAGAGTCAAGAGTCTGTCAGCTTCATCAAAAGGCTCTAACAAATTTAAGATCTATAATGAAAAAAATATATTGATCTAAAAAAGGTGATTAACATGATAAATATCTTATTAATTTTAACATCATTTGTTATTATAATTATTTCAATAAAATTAATAATTAGTGAAAAAAATAAGGTGAATTTTGATTATATACTGAACTATAAACTAGAAGAAGAAAATATTGAACTATTAGATAATGCAGTAGCTGTTTCAACAAAAAAGGAAGAAAAAATAAAGCAACTTATAAATAAGGGATATGAAGATGATCAAATTTGTAAAACACTTAATATAGGAAGAGGTGAGTTGCTATTAATAAAAAACTGCTACAAAATATCATAGATATTCTGACTGATAAAAAATTTGCACTAGGAATAGGGATAGGCATACTTATAGCAACCTTAGTTATTACAATATGGGGTGAAGAATCTATGAGCAAATCAGAAATAGAAATGAAAGCAAGGTCATATGGAATGAAATATCCAAGTGAAATTAAAGTTTTAGACTAGGATGGGGGGAATATATTTTGATAAGAGGGTTATACACATCAGTTTCTTCTATGATTACATTAGAGCAAAAACAAAGTGTAACTACTAACAACATAGCTAACATAAATACATATGGATATAAAAATGAAAAATTATTATCAAAGAGTTTTGATGAAATGCTATTACAAAACAATGATAATTATAAAAATGGAGTTTCGGGTAAAACAGAGCTAGGTGGTTTAAGTTTTGGTGTTTCAATAGATGAAACAGTTACTGATTTTTCTCAAGGAATATTAAAAGAAACTAATAAAAAAGCAGATATGGGAATACAAGGAACTGGTTTTTTTTCAGTAAGAAACCCAGAAGGAAATATATCTTATACTAGGGATGGAAGTTTTAGAATAGATAATCAAGGAAATTTGACTACTAACACTGGTTACTATGTTTTAGGTAAAAATTTGAATACAGGTAATACAGAACCTATCAATATAGGACAAGGTAATATGACCGTATCTCCTAATAATATAATATCTGTAGATGGTGTAAATAAATATTCATTTAATATAGTGGATTTTGATGACTACAGTAATTTAAAAAAGCAAGGAGACAATATATACTCTGGAGAAAATGGAAGACTTATAGAAAATGCTTTTGTAAAACAAGGATTTATAGAAACGTCTAATATAGATATTACAACAGAATTAAGTAACATGATGACTTTTGTAAGAGAATATGAAGCTAATCAAAAAGTGATACAAACTATAGATTCTACCTTGCAAAAAATAGCTAATGAAATAGGTGCAGTAAGATAATAAGGAGGATACATGTATACTATATTTAATAATAGTAAAAGTGCTATGAAGGCTAATCAAAATAAAATGGATGTAATATCTAATAACATAGCAAATATAAATACAAATGGATATAAAAAAGTTGATTTACAGTTTGTAGATTTATTAAGCCAAACGCTAGATAGACAGTCGTATCCTACTAACTCAGAAAATGCAATAACAGGTACGGGAGTAAAGACAACATCAATAGTTAGAGACAACACACAAGGGCCGCTAAGAGAAACTAGTATAAAAAGTGATATTGCTATAGATGGAGAAGGTTTTTATAGAGTTATAAGGGCTAATGGAGAATATGCCTATACTAGAAATAGTAGCTTTATTATAGATTCTTCTGGTAAAATAGTAGATAATAATCAAAATACTTTGGATATACAATTTAATCAAGGATATGGATATAACAATTTAAATTTAAAAAATATGATTGTAAATAAGTCAGGCGAGATATATATAGATGATGCTAAGGTGGGACAAATAAATATATATAAGCCAGTGGGAGATAATGATCTTATTTCCATAGGGGATAGTTTATTTGCTACAGTACAAAATACACAATTAGCTATTGCGGAAAACTCATCTATTTATCAAGGTTATATTGAGTTATCCAATGTAAATATGCAAGAAGAAATGGTTGATATGTTAACAACTCAAAGAGCATATCAATTGAGTTCTAAGGGTATTAAAACTGCCGATGATATGTGGGGTATGGCAAATAATTTACAAGCTAAATAATAAATGATTCTATAAATAAGGAGATATAGTATGTATAATGATCAAAATAATCTTATATCTGAAGAAGAAGCAAGAATGCTTTTAAGCGATACAGAAAATTTAACAGACTCTAACAAGAACATGGAAAGAGTATTAGGTGTTGACTTAGAAATAACAGTCGTAATTGGTAGAACAAAAATGTCTTTAAAGGATATATTCGAGCTAGGAAAAGGGTCATTAATAGAATTAGATGCATTAGCAAATCAAGATGTAGAGGTACTTATAAATGAAAAGGTATTAGCTTATGGAAAAGTTGTTGTTGTTGACCAACATTTTGGGGTAAGAATTACTAATATAGTAAGTGAAGAAGATAGGGTCAGAACAATATCTTAAAAATTGAACAAAAGTGAGGTTTAGGGTAATATGTCTGAATCAAAGAATGAAGAAGCTAAAAATGAGAATATATTTCACTTTAATGCTATAAATAAATACAATAGTACAGCTCAAAGATGTGTAGATTCATGTTTAAATTATGGTGAAATTAGGCATATAAACATGGATGGAAGTGCAATGAAAGTAGAAATTCCCCAGGATAAATATGAAGAAGCAGTTAGAGATATAGAGAAAAGGGTTTTTAATAAAGAAACTAGTCCAAATGTAAAAATAGAAGATGCTGTAGAAATGTTAAAAAAAGGGAATATAACTTACACACAAGCTAAGACTCTAGCTAAAGAGGGAAAGATAGAAGGGCTATCATATTATGAGATAGATGGAAGCATAGAAAGTGACGGTATACTAGGATTATCAGGGATGGTAGAATATGCACTTGCCATATGGGATGGACTTAGTAGAGAAGAAGCACTGATAAAAGGTATAACAAGAACTATGAGAATTTTTGATGCTTATTTTATAGACTGCTTGAAAATTAGCGATGAGAGCAAAAAAGATGAATACAAAAGATTTGTTAAGAATAACAATATTACAGAAAATGATGAAGAAATAAAACTTTACAGATACCCTACTAGTAGCATAAATTATGAAAATATGTACAATAGCATAGATATAAAAAATTATAAAAAAAATAGCTTAGTAAACACATCTGAGATTGTAGGAACTATTACTAATGCAATATTTTCTAGCACAGATATGAAAAACGTATTATTAGGAGATACATCTAGTAAGTCTTTTATAAAAAAGATAATAGTTATATTGCTTGGGATATTAGGCGGAACTTTGGGCTGGATATTTGGTTCGTATGTAGGGGGAATTGTAGCTAGTATAATTCCATTTATACCACTAAATGTTGCATCAATATCAGGTGGTATAATAGCATCTTTAGTAATTGTAATGATATTTATAGGTGTAAGTAGGCTTTTATTAGACAAATATATAAAAGATGATGCAAAAGAAATTATAGATATATTTAATCAAGAATTACAAATCGTTGAAATAGAAAATATGCTTACATCTAAAGAGGTATCTCTTATATTAAAACATATTACAAATGACAATATACCAAACTTACTAAGAGGTATGAAAGGTAGTGTTAATAAAAGAGTAACAGCATCTACAATGATAAATAAGGAATGTAGGTTTATATTAGATGCAAGAAAACACATAGTAATTCCTTCAGAGCATGAAATTATTAATATTTTAGATTCTTTAGTTTATCATTATAGACAAAAACTAAATTCTGAATATAGCATTGAAACTGTGTAAAAGTCCTTTAAATTAAGGACTTTTTTTAATTACTAGAAAATTATAATTAAAGAATCTAACTATTTACCCGATAATCTACTTGAGGCTATACAAATTAAACTGTGGGAAAAAATCGGCATAAAAAATTAAATTATAGGAAAAAGGGGAATCATTTATATGAAAAATTTGAAAATAGGTAAAAAGCTAATTATATCGTTTATTATCGTTTTGGTAATTACAACAGTTTCAAATTATTATGCACAATCTAATTTAAAAGAAGCAGGGACACTAAGTAAGGACTTATATGAAGGGCCTTATGTAGTAACAAAAGAATCTGAGGGGATTCGTAGAGATATAGTTTCCATTGACCAAAATCTTCTTCGCATGATTGTTGCACAAAACCCTACAGACACAAGCTATAAAGATACAATTCTGAAAAGTTTTGATAGTATTAATAATAGAATTGACGAACTTAGCGGTGCTTCTCTTGATGTGCTTAGTGGTGCTTCTATGTCAGGCGAACAAGGAATGGATGCTCTTAAGAACTCAGTAAATACGCTAAGACAAGAATACGAGAAGATTTATGTATATATAGATAAGGGAGATTATGAGACTGCAAAAGAAATGATAATGAGTGATGATCTTGCATATTATCAATCATATAAGAAATGTGTAGAAATTGTAAATGCTCTCCATGAAGAGTCCGAAAGTAGCGGGAGTGAATTCAATAAACAAATACAAGATACAGTATCAAAATCATACTATATTTCTATGGCTCTAGGTTTATTTTCTATAATAACAGGAATAGTTATAGCACTGTACATTACAAAACGATTGAAACAGCCAATTGAAGAAATAGAGATAGCTGCTAATAAAATGGCTGTTGGTGATTTTGATATTAATATTAATTATGAATCAAAAGATGAATTAGGTGAGTTATCAAATAGTATGCGCCAAATGAGTGACGAAATTAATGAAGTTATAAATGACACAGTTCGTGTTTTAGAAGAAATTGCATGTGGTAATTTTAATGTTAAACCCGAAGTAGAATATATAGGAGTATTTGAAAATATTGAAAAATCAGTTCTTAGAATTACTAATGATTTAAGTGAAACAATGTCACAAATAAATTTAGCCTCAAAAGAACTGGAGTCGGCATCAGAGCAAGTAGCAAGCAGGTCACAAGTGTTATCACAAGGTGCGTCTGAACAAGCAAGTGCAATTGAAGAGTTATCTGCAACTATTATAGAAATATCTGACAAAATTAAAGATACTGTAAACAACGCTCAAGAAGCTAATGTTTTATCAGTAAGTGCAGGTCGTGAAGTTGAAGATGGTAATATGCAAATGAAACAGATGATTAAATCAATGGAAGAAATTTCATTTACTTCTAATGAAATTGGAAGAATAATAAAAACAATAGATGATATTGCATTCCAAACAAATATATTAGCATTAAATGCTGCTGTGGAAGCCGCTAGGGCAGGTTCTGCTGGAAAAGGATTTGCTGTCGTTGCTGATGAGGTAAGAAATCTTGCTGCTAAATCAGCAGAAGCTGCTAAGAATACAGCTACACTTATTGAAAATTCCATAAAAGCTGTTGGTAATGGAACTAAGATTGTAGATAACACAGCACAATCACTTCAAAAAATAATTGATACAACTAATAAAACTATTTTATTAGTTAATGAGATAGCTAAAGCATCTGTGGAAGAAGATAGTGCAATTGCTCAAGTTACATTAGGAGTAGAACAAATTTCAGAAGTAGTACAAACCAATTCTGAAACAGCAGAGGGAAGTGCTGCTGCTAGTGAAGAATTAAGTGGACAAGCACAGATGCTGAAATCACTTATTGAGAACTTTAAATTAAAAGATAAAAATTATTCTAACAAAAATATAAATCTCAATAGTAATGAAATTAATTGTTTTGATATGGAAGAGTCTGAATCCTTCGTATAAATACATATATTTATTACAAAATACATCAAAAAGATACAATAAATAACTAAAGTATTTACCTGATTATCCGATAAATTATCTGAGGTGGTAAAATTCTGAAAAATGAAAAATACAATAGCTATTATTTAAATAAAAAAATTTATTGTATGATGTAACAGAAATTATAACAAATCAAATTGTAGGGAGGAATTTATATGAAAGATTTGAAAATAGGTAAAAAGCTAATGGTATCTTTTATTATTGTACTAATACTTACAGCTTTTGCGAGTTTTTATTCAGTATTTAATTTGAAAAAATCAGAAAAGCTAAGTAATGATTTATTTACGGGGCCTTATATAGTAACATCTGATTCTGTATGGATTCGTAGAGATTTAGCTAACATTGCAAGAAATATTAATAATACATTTCTTGAAAATGATCAAGAAGCATATAGAACAGTAATTCTAGAAGATTTTGAAGACATTAATAAAAGAATTGACAGTATTCGTAACGCTTCTACACTTCGTGATTCTGCAGAAGATCAAAGAACACTTGATGAGCTTGAAAGCTTGGCGACTGCTTTAAGACAAGAGTACGATAAAATATATGCAACTGCAAATAGTGAAGGTTTTAGCGGTAATATATTAGATATAGATACAAGTGGATGGGCTGAAACATTTGGTAAAATTTCAGAAATAGTAATAGCTTTTAGTGAACAGGCACAGGAAGACGGTATTGCATTTAATAAAACAGTACAAGATACAGTATCAAAATCAATGTATATTGCTATAGGACTGTGTTTATTTGCTATAGTAACAGGAATAGCTATAGCTCTGAATATCACAAAGAGCTTAAAAAGGCCAATTGAAGAAATAGAAATAGCTGCAAATAAAATGGCTGTTGGTGACTTTGATATTAATATTAATTATGAATCAAAGGATGAATTAGGGGACTTAGCAAATAGTATGCGTCAAATGAGTAACAAAACTAAGGAAATTATAAATGATACAGTTCGTGTTTTGGGAGACGTTGCATCAGGCAATTTTGATGTTACACCTGAAGTAGAATACATGGGAGTATTTAAAAATATTGAAAGATCAGTTAATAGAATTACTAATGATTTAAGTGAAACAATGGCACAAATAAATGTAGCTTCAGAAGAAGTTGGGGGAGCATCAGATCAAGTGGCAAGTGCATCACAAATGTTATCACAGGGTGCTACTGAACAAGCAAGTGCAATTCAAGAGTTGTCTGCAACAATTATAGAAATATCTGACAAAATTAAAGATACTGCAGAGAATGCTAAAAAGGCTAATAATTTAACGATAAGTTCAGGTCGTCAAGTTCAAGAAGGTAATGAACAAATGAAACAGATGGTTAAAGCAATGGAAGAGATTTCATTTACTTCTAATGAAATTGGAAGAATTATAAAAACAATAGATGATATTGCATTCCAAACAAATATATTAGCATTAAACGCTGCTGTAGAAGCTGCTAGGGCAGGTTCTGCTGGTAAAGGATTTGCTGTTGTTGCTGATGAGGTAAGAAATCTTGCTGCTAAATCGGCAGAAGCGGCTAAGAATACAGCTACACTTATCGAAAACTCAATTAAATCAGTTGACAATGGAACTAAGATTGTAGACAATACAGCTGAATCACTACAAAAAATAATCAATACAACTAATAGAACTACTGTATTAGTTGATGAAATAGCTAAAGCATCTGAAGAACAAGCTACTGCAATTTCTCATGTAACACTAGGAGTAGAACAAATTTCAGAAGTAGTACAAACTAACTCTGCAACGGCAGAGGAAAGTGCTGCTAGTAGTGAAGAACTAAGCGGACAAGCACAAATGCTGAAATCACTTATCGAGAACTTTAAATTAAAAGATAAAACTCGTTCGCATAAACATATAAATTTCAGCAGTGAAGAAATTAATTATTTTGATATGGATGAATCAGAATCCTTCGCATAAATGTATAAAATTCAATAGTGATGAAGTTAGTTATTTTCATACCAATGAATTTTTATAATATATTAAATTTATGATTTAAAAAATGGAAGCTTTTAGGCTTCCATTTTTAGAAATTGAATTTAAATATAAAGCAAATTTAAATTTGTTATGTTTAATTAATAAAGGAGAAAAGATATGAGCGGAATAGATTCTTTAACCGAATTTTATGTGTATGAAAATATGCAGTTATTAGAGAAGTTAGAAGTAATTTTACTTGTAAGTCAAATAGATTCTGGAAAATTAGGAAAAGAAGAAATTGAAGAGATTTTCCGAGCAATGCATACTATTAAAGGTTCTTCAGCTATGATGGGATATGATAGTTTAACAAAGCTCACTCATAGTATAGAAGATGTCTTTGATGAAATACGTAATGGACTTGAACTTTCTCAAAGTAAGTGGGAAGAAGTAATTGACGTTGTATTAGCTATTATTGATTTTCTTAAAGCAGAAATGTTAAACGTGCAAGAGGGATTACTTCCAGAGGCTAGTATTGATGAATTACATGAAAGAGCTTTAAATTTATTAAATAATAGTGATGTAAATAACGATGGGAATGAATTGTTAGATATAGAATTACCTACACAAACTATTGGAGAAAAATACTTGTGCGTAAAAGTATTTTTCGAAAGTGGATGTGGCATGGAAGGAATTAGAGCACTTGGTGTAACTACTATGCTTGATGGATTATGTTCTATTATGAAAACTATACCTGAAGATTTAAATGTAGAATGTGATGATGACATAGTCAAAAATGGTTTCACCATGTATGTAAGAACAATAGAAGATAAATGTGAAATTGAAAAATGTGTTGAAGAAACTATGTTTCTAAAAAGCCTTGAAATTATAGAAGTTCCATATGAAACAGAATTACAAGAAAGTTTTGGTGTAGCTAATGAAGCTATAAATAATGAAATAGCAATAACTAATGATGCATTAGAAAAAGAAATTAAAGAAGAAGTAGTTCAATCAAGTACTCCTAATAAGATAAATAATGAAATAGTAATAACTAATGATGTACTAGAAAAAGAAATTAAAGAAGAAGTAATTCAATTAAGTACACCTAATAAAATAAATGATGAAATAGAAATTATTAATAATACATTAAAAAAAGAAATTAAAGAAGAAGTTGCTCAATCACATACATCTAATAAAAATAGTTATTTAACTGTAAATATTAATAAGGTTGATACCCTAATGAACTTAGTTGGTGAAATTGTAACTACTGAATCTATGGTAGAAAAGCAATCACAGCTAGAAAACTTTGATCCAGAGAATTTTGAAAAACAAGCAAGAAGATTGCATCAATTGACAAATGAATTACAAGATGTTGTTATGTCAATCCGTATGGTTCCAATTTCATCCACTTTTACTAAAATGCAAAGAGTTGTAAGAGATATGAGTAAAAAAACTGGTAAATTAGTAGATTTAGTACTGATTGGCGAGCAAACGGAGGTTGATAAGAATATTTTGGAAAACATTTCAGATCCTTTAATGCATATGATAAGAAATAGTATGGATCATGGGATTGAGATGCCACAAGAGCGTAAAGCAAATCTAAAACCAGAGAAAGCAACTATTACATTAGAGGCGAAAAATACTGGCGGAGACGTTGTTATTGTCATCAAAGATGATGGCCGAGGATTAAATAAGGAAGCTATTGTTCAAAAAGCAATTGAAAAAGGGATTACAAGTAAAGGTATTGATGAAATTAGTGATAAAGAGGCATACAACTTCATATTGGCACCTGGATTTTCTACAAAGGAAGCTGTAACTGAGTATTCAGGACGAGGCGTAGGTATGGACGTTGTTTATACAAATATCCGTAAGCTAAGAGGTTCTATTAGTATAGATAGTGAAAAAGGAAATGGCACTATGATTGTACTTCGCATTCCACTAACATTGGCAATTATAGATGGTATGAAAGTACAAATAGGTGATGAAATATATATTATCCCATCACTTAATATAAAAGAAGTTTTTAGGCATGGTGCTTATGAGATTGTTAAGAATCCAAATGGAGAAGAACATAGTATTATTAGAGGTAATTGTTATGAAATTCGTAGATTATCAAAGATACTAGATATACCAGCAAAATCTAATGAAGGTATTATGATTTTAGTTGAGTCTGAAATGGGAAATGTTTGTATCATTGTAGACAGTATTATTGGTCAACAACAAGTTGTAATTAAACCAATACCTACATTGTTAACGCAGTTTGAAAAAGTTCAATCTTACATGTCAGGTTGCTCAATTTTAGAAGATGGTTCTATTAGTTTGATATTTGATGTAAACGCCATTATAAATAAGTAAACGGTGTTAGTCAAAGGGAGAGATAGTCTATGGAAGATAATAAAAAGGTAAAAGTATTGGTAATTGATGACTCTATGATGTTTCGACGTGTTATAGCAAAGTATCTTCAAGAATATACAGATTTGGAGGTCGTTGGAACTGCTAAAGACTCATATGATGCTAGAGATAAGATACTACAACTTCGACCAGATGTATTAACACTGGACATCGAAATGCCAGGGATAGACGGGATTGAATTTTTAAAAATTTTAATGAATCAATACCCAATTCCTACGATTGTTATTAGTGGTGCCGATGATAGATGCTTTGAAGCTATAAGTGCTGGAGCAGTTGGGTTTGTTGAAAAACCAAATGCAAATACAATGAATTATTTTGCCAATGACTTAGCATCTAAAATTAAAGAAGCTTCAGTTGCTAAATTAGATAAGAGGGTTAATAGTCCTGTACAGAAAAGAAGTATATTGGACAATAGTAATATAAGAAGAAAAAATAATAAAGAGATAATAGCTATTGGAGCATCTATGGGCGGTGTAGAAGCTGTTAGTAAATTATTAAGACAATTACCCCTAGGGTTACCTGGAATTGTAATTACACAGCATATGCCACCTGTATTCACCAAGAAATATGCAGAACGATTAAATAAAGAATGTTCTATAACGGTTTCGGAAGGTAAGGACGGAGAAGAAATATTAAGTGGACATGCATATATAGCACCGGGAGCTTTACAAATGTCAATCGTAAATAAAAATAATAAATATGTATTGGAAGTTAAAGAAGGAGAGAAAATTAGTGGTCATTGCCCTTCGGTAGATCATTTATTTGAATCTGTAGCAAAAGTAGCTAAAGAAAATGCTATAGGTGTTATTTTAACTGGAATGGGTTCTGATGGAGCTAAAGGACTACTTGATATAAAGAAAGCTGGAGGATATACTATTGGTCAAAATAAACACTCTTGTGTTGTTTATGGAATGCCAATGGCTGCAATGAATCTTGGAGCAGTTTCAAAGGAAACTTCTTTAGAGATGATTCCAAATGTAATATTAAACCAGTTAAAGAGAAGACAATTAACAGTAAAATCTATAGATTAGATAGAAAGTAGGTATATATGAAATTTGAGTGTGATAAATTGAATGTACTAAGTGAAATTAGCAATATAGGTTCAGGCAATGCATCAAATTCATTAGCTATGATGTTGAATGAGCTAGTTGATATTGGCATTCCTAAAAGTGACATGATTAAATTTTCAGATATAACCAATAGTTATAGTTGTCCAGAAGAATTAGTTGTAGGAACTGTTTTACAGCTTTCAGGAGACATGGAAGGATTTATTATGGTTATTATGAAAGTTGATTCGGCACTTAATTTATTATCAAAGCTTTCTGGGAAAGAAATTATATGTGATAGAAACGATTATAATTCTGTTTGTGAAGAATTAAATTCAATAGGAGAAGTTTGCAACATACTTTGCGGAACATACTTAACTGCAATATCTGATATGACAAATCTAACTATAGATCCATCAATTCCTTATTTTAGTGTAGATATGGTTATGGCAATTATGAATTTACCAGCTTCATTATATGGACAGGTTGCTGATTCAATTTTATGTATTGAAACAGACTTTTTTACTACAGATCAAAAAATTGATGGAAAATATTATTTTATTCCTAAATTAGAGTCATGTAAAAAACTATTAGAATCATTAGGATTTGTTGATTAATGGAAAATGTAACAGTAGGTATAGCAGAACTTAAGATTATAAAAGCACCTAACAAAATTATGACCATAGGTTTAGGATCTTGTTGTGGTGTAGTACTTTACGACGAGATAAATAAAATTGCTGGGTTAGTTCATATTTTACTTCCAAATTCAAATAATGAAAAAAATATAGTAAATAAGGCAAAGTATGCGGATACTGGAATTACTTTATTATATAGCGAAATGAAAAAAGCAGGTGCTAATGTAAGATTTATAAAAGGAAAGTTAGCTGGTGGAGCACATATGTTTAATTTTAAAAATACAGGCAGTAGTATATTTACTGTTGGAGAAAAAAATGTAAAAGCATGCAAAGAAACATTAGCTAAATTAAATATCTCCATTGTTTCTGAAGATGTACTAGGTTCTTGTGGAAGGACTATTATCTTCGATACGATTACAAATAAATTACGTATAAAGAGTGTTGGAAAAATTGAAAAAGTAATTTAAAAGGGCGGTGTATTAACTGTGAATACAAATGATGAAGTAATAGATAATAAAATAGATGATTTGTATATGGTATTTGTTATAAATAATCAAAAATATGCATTGTCATCAAAATATATTATAGAAATTATTGAAATGTTACCTATAACAAAAGTTCCATTTCTTCCTGAGTACATGAAAGGAATTATTAATTTAAGAAGTACTATTATTCCTGTTATGGATGCTAGAATAAGGTTCGATATAGAGCCAATTGATTATAATGAGAGAACTTGTATTATTATAATTGAAAACAATATGGATAAGATGGGATTAATAGTTGATGCCGTAAATGAAGTTATTCATATTTCACCTAATCAAAGTATGAAAATGGTCTCAAATAAAGAAGAAAATAAGCAGAATTTCATAAAAGGTGTTAGCGAAATAAATAATGAAATTCAGTTGATACTAGACTGTGATTCATTAATAGAAATTGTAGGGGATATTAATAATGGAATTAACTAATAAAGACTTTGTACGATTGAAAAATTTTATGTATAATAATTATGGGATAAATCTTGAAAAGAAAAAAACACTGATTGAAACGCGACTAGTATCCATAGTAAAACGCTTAGGATTTCCTGATTTTAAAAGCTACATAGATAATTTGATGCAAGATAAGAGTGGAGAGCAAGTAAATATCTTAGTAGATAAGCTAACAACGAATTTCACTTATTTTATGCGTGAGGAGCAACATTTTGAATTTTTAAAAGATGAAGTACTATTGCCTTATCTAAAAAAACCGAAAATTGGAGGAATAAAAATTTGGTCTGCGGCTTCATCAACGGGAGAAGAACCATACTGTATTGCTATGTTAGCATCATCTGTTTTCGGGAAGAATTCAAGGTCAAAGGTATCTATAACAGCATCGGATATTTCTAATAGTGTATTAAAGCAAGCAAGGTCAGGGATTTATTTAGACGATAAAGTATCTAAATTACCACAATTATGGGTGAAGAATTTTTTTCAAAAGATAAACGATAAAAATTATGTAGTTATTGAAAGTGTGAAAAATTTAATTGAATTTAAATATTTTAATTTAAATAATAGCATAGGCTGGGATAAATCTAAATACGATGTTATTTTTTGTAGAAATGTTATGATCTACTTTGATAATCCTACAAATAAAAAGTTATCTAAAAGATTATACGAATCGCTTAAACCAGGAGGATATTTGATAATTGGAATGTCTGAGAGTTTATCTAATTTAGAAACAGATTTTGAACGTGTAAAACCCTCTGTATATAGGAAAAGATAAAATTTATAAAAAAGGAGACAATGTTATGAAAAGAGTATTAATAGTCGATGATGCAGCATTTATGCGTATGTCTATTCGCAACATGCTTCAAAATCATGATTTTGAGATAGTTGGTGAGGCAGAAAATGGCTTGATGGCAATTGAAAAATATAAAGAATTACAACCAGATATTGTAACGCTAGATATCACTATGCCAGAGATGGATGGATTACAAGCATTAAGAGTAATTAAAAAACTTGATCCAGCAGCATCAATTGTTATGGTATCAGCATTAGGACAAGAGGCGAGAATGAAAGAGGCAATTATTTATGGAGCAAAAGGATTTATTGTAAAACCTTTTAAAGAAGAGATTATTGTAGCTGCTTTATCTAAACTGTAATTTGTTTTGATGATAAATAATTAAATTTATAGTACAACATAAAGAATTAATATTATAAAAGTAAGATGTTTAGACATCTTACTTTTATAATATTAGTGCTAGTATAATGTTATAGAAGATAAAATTTAGAAAGGAGATATAATAAAATATTATGAAACAAGAAGTAATTGTATATGACTTTAAAAAACCACAAAAATATTCTACAGATAATATGAGATTTTTATCTGTAATATCAGAAGAATTTTGTAAAAGTATAAATCTATTTATAGCCTATGAATTAAAGAGACCAAATATAGTATGTAAACTAGAAAAGACAGAACAAACAAACTATGAAGAATTTATGAATATGATATCTAATGATTCTGTAATCATTGAACATGCAATACAACCTTTAGTTCAAGGGCTTATATATCAATTAGACAAAAGTGTTGCACTTTCACTTATAGATTTAATGCTTAGTGGAGATGGCATACTTGATGATTATAATAGACAACTTGCCAAAATAGATAGAGAATTAATATCATACATAGCAAGTAACTTTTTAACAAAAATGCATATATTTGAAGGTTGTGAATATAGAGAAGTATCTAATGTTTATACTAATGTAGGGTCAAGTAAAAAGTATCCAGTAAGTGAACCTGTTCTTATTTCTCATATGAAAATGATGAATGGTAATAAAGAAGTAGGAAAAATGAGTTTTTGTAATCCATATAGCTGTATGGAGCCAGTATTAGATCAATTAGAATCAAAAAGACTTTTTATAAGGGAAAACAAAGAATATGATTTTGAATTTACAAGTGCACTATACAACAGTATTTGTGGTGCAAATACAGATATAGTTGCAAACTTAGGAAGAACAAAAATAAGTGTAGAAGAACTTTTAGAACTAAAAATAGGTGATATTATAACTTTAGATACTAAAATAAATGGAGATATAGATCTTAATGTAGGATTTTCAAAATCATTTAAATGTAAACCTGGGATTATTAAAAATAAAAAGGGTGTTGTCATAACAAATAGCATGAAAGAAGAAGTATAAAAAAGAGATTGTATCCAAATGGACACAATCTTTTTTATGTTGTAATGTATTATATATAATAAATGTACAAGGGGAATTATAAAAATGGAAATCATTAATTCATTAAATAAAATAGTTAAAGATAATATAACGTCATTTCATATGCCAGGTCATAAAAAAGGAAGTATATATGAAAGACTTGGATATAAAGATATAGTATCAAATTTATATGCTATGGATACAACAGAAATACCAGGAACTGATAATTTACACAATCCAGAAGATGCTATAAAAGTATCTCAAGAAAACACATCAAATATATTTAATAGCGACTATACATTTTATCTTGTAAATGGATCAACATGTGGAATACAAGCAGCCATAATGAGTATATGTAATCCAAAAGACAAAATAATATCAAATAGAGACTGTCATCAATCAGTTATAAATACTTGTATATTAGGAGATATAGAACCTGTATATATAAATCCAAGTATAGATTTAGAATATGGAATATCTACAGGGTATACACTTAATGATATAAGAAATGTAGTAGAAGATAATCTAGATGCTAAGGGAGTAATTCTTACATATCCATCTTATTTTGGAACTACATATGATTTAAAATCTATAGCAGATTACATACACAGCAAGGGAATGATATTAATAGTAGATGAAGCTCATGGGTCACATTTAGAACTGAGTACTAAGTTGCCAAGTTCAGCATTAAATCTAGGAGCAGATATTGTTATACATAGCATTCATAAGACATTACCTTCATTTACTCAATCTTCTATTATGCATATAAAAGGAAATAAAGTAGATATAAAAAAGTTAAGATCATATTTGAGGATACTACAATCATCTAGTCCATCTTATATGTTGTTATCTTCATTAGAATTGGCAGTTGAAATATATAAAAACAATGGAAAAGACTTAATGGAAGAGCTGATATATAATATAATAGATTTAAAGAAATTTATAAAAAGGCTAGATAACCTAAAAGTATATGAGCAAAACAATATAGATATTACTAAAATCTATATATTAACTAAGAATTTAGGAATTACAGGCTATGAATTAAGTGATATTTTAAGAAATAAGTATAATATACAAGTTGAATTGTCAAATTACTATGGGGTACTACTAATAAGTACTATAGGAAATACAAAAGAAGATTTTGATAAGCTAAAGCATTCACTAAAGGAAATAGATAAGGTGAAAAAAGAAAATGAACTATCAAAAACAATAAAGTATCCTACTACACTTCCAAGAAAATTAATGAGTCCTAGAGATGCCTTTTATGGTAAGAAGATAAATATAAATATAAATGAATCTATAGGAAAAATATGTGGAGAGTATATAATACCTTACCCCCCTGGAGTTAGTCTTATATCACCTGGAGAAGAAATAACTAAAGAAGCAATAGATTATGTTTTAAACTGCAAGGATTTAGGGATGGAAGTAAATGGAGTTAAGGACAATAACTTAGAATATATACAAATAATAGATAGATAATAAGCGGAGGAAGACATGAGAGGAAAGCTAATCATAATAGAAAGCGGTTCAGATGCAAGTGGAAAAGCAACTCAAACTGCCAAGGTATATGAAAGATTATTAAATGAAGGATATAAAATAAAAAAAATTGAGTTTCCAAATTACAATAGCGACTCATCATCTCTTGTAAAGATGTACTTAAGGGGTGATTTTGGGAAAAACCCATCAGATGTAGACCCTTATATAGCATCTACTTTTTATGCAGGTGACAGATATGCATCATATAAAACTGAATGGGAAGAGTTTTATAAAGATGGTGGAATAGTAATATGTGACAGATACACTACGTCAAATATGGTACATCAAGCATCAAAAATGGATACAAGTGAAAGAGACAAGTACTTAGATTGGCTATTTGACTTTGAATTTAATTTATACAAACTTCCACAACCGGATTGTGTAGTGTTCTTAGATGTTCCAATAGAATACAGCCAAAGATTAATGGTAGACAGAAAAAACAAAATAACAGGAGAATCAAAAAAGGATATACATGAAAGTGATATAGGTTATTTAACTAGATCATATAATAACTCACTTTATATAGCAGATAAATACAATTGGAAAAAAATAAGCTGTGTTAAGAATCAGAATTTAAGAAGCATAGACGATATACATGAAGAGATATATAATAGTATAATATCTATAATAGATGAAAAATAAAATAGTAAAAGATTCGGAGATATAGTTATGTATTTTGGAAATATTATTGGACAAGATTTTGCCAAGAAATATATGATAAACAGTTTAAATAAAAACAGAATAAGTCATGCATATATTTTCGAAGGTACTAGTGGAATAGGAAAGCACAAGTTTTCCGTGGAACTTGCAAAAATATTATTAGATATGGGTAATTTAGAAAATAGTCCAGATTATATAGAGATTAATCCTAGTGGAAGTAGTATAAAAATATCCCAAGTAAGAGAATTACAGTCAGATATAATAATAAAGCCTCATAAAAATTACAAAATATATGTAATAAATGAAGCAGAAAAATTGACTGTAGAAGCCCAAAATGCTCTTTTAAAAACACTAGAAGAGCCACCTGGATATATTATTATAATACTTATAACTGAAAACAAAGAAACATTACTAAATACTATAAAATCTAGATGTGAAATGATAAAATTCATTCCATTATCAATAATAGATATACAAAATTATCTTATAGATAAACACAATATTGATGAGAAAAAAGCCAAATATATATCTTCTTTTTGCAGAGGAAGTATATCAAAGGCATTAGAACTAGTAGATTCTGAAGAATTTAAAACTACAAGATCCAATATACAAAATCTTATAGAATTAATTATAGAGGGAAATATAGTTGATATGCTAGATACACTATCTAGCTTCGAACAAAATAAAGAAAATATAGTAGATACATTAGACATAATGATAACTTATTTTAGAGATATTATGATTATGAAGGAAAAAGTAAATAAGGAAATGATAATAAATATAGATCAACTAGTATACCTGCAAAATCTAAATAAAAAAATTTCCTATTCTCAAGTAGCTACTATTATTGATATAATAGAGGGAACTAAAAAAAAGCTAAGTAGCAACTGCAACTTTAATATAAGCCTACAAGTTATGGCTTTTAATATACATGAGGTGATTAAATGATAAAGATAGTAGGAGTTAGATTTAAAAATGCAGGTAAGATATATTACTTTGATCCAGTGGATCTTGAAATAGAAGAAGGAATAAATGTAGTGGTAGAAACTGCTAGAGGGCTCGAATATGGACTTGTAGTAGTAGGACCTAAGGAAGTAACTAAAAATGAAATCGTATCTCCTCTTAAGCCTATAGTTAGAATAGCTAACGAAGAAGATACAAGAATATATAATGAAAATAAAGAAAAAGCCAAAGAAACGTATGAAGTATGTACAAAAAAAATAAAAGAACACAATTTAGATATGTTCCTTACAGACTGTGAATATACATTTGATAGAAATAAGCTTATATTCTACTTTACAGCAGAGGGAAGAATAGACTTCAGAGAACTTGTAAAGGATCTAGCATCAATATTCAAAACTAGAATAGAATTAAGACAAATAGGCGTAAGAGATGAAGCTAAGACAATTGGAGGTCTAGGACCTTGTGGAAGACCTTTATGCTGTTCTTATTGGCTAGGTGATTTCCAACCAGTATCTATAAAAATGGCAAAGGATCAAAATCTTTCTCTTAATCCAACAAAAATATCTGGTGTATGTGGAAGATTATTCTGTTGCTTAAAATATGAACACAACACATATAGTGAGTCTCTAGAAAAAATGCCACCAGTATCATCAATAGTAAAAACTCAAGATGGAAAAGGAAAAATAATAGATACTAATACTTTATTAGAACAAATAAAGGTAGAATTAGAAAATAAAACTGTTAAATTGTATGAACTTCACGAAGTGACAGTTGTAGAATCAGCTAAGAAATGTGGCGGTGGATGCTGCGGTAGCGGTGGTGGATGTAATCATAATCATGACGATTTAGATCCAGATACACTAAAACTACTAAAAAAATTAGAAGACTAATAAAAGGTAGGATTTTTCCTACCTTTTTCTTATAATTTTTGAGCAACAGGCCTGAATTTTGAGCATAATAAATAATAATGACTTGCAAGGAGAATAAATTATGGAGATAACATTAAAAGAAAATGAGAGAATAGATGATTTACAATTAAAAGGGCTTAAAATAATACAAAACACAACTGGATTTTGTTTTGGTGTAGATGCTGTATTACTTGCAAATTTTGCAAGTATAAAAAAAGATGCAAAAGTTGTTGATTTAGGAACAGGGACAGGTATAATACCTATACTTATAGCTGGTAAAAGTAGTGCAAAGGAAATAATAGGAGTAGAAATACAAGAAGAAGTTTATGAAATGGCAAATCGCTCAGTTAAGTTAAATAAATTAGAAGATAGGTTAAAAATAATAAATGAAGATATAAAAAATATAGATAAGGTTTTACCTACTAATGGATTTCATGTTGTAACATCAAATCCTCCATATATGCACGAAGGGGGAATAAAAAACCCTAATGATAAAAAGGCAATATCAAGACATGAAATAAAGTGTACATTAGAAGATGTAATAAAAGCTGCTTCAAGACTTCTTATGCCTCAAGGAAAGTTTTTTATGGTACATAGGCCAATTAGACTTGTTGATATAATAACATTTGGAAGACAATACAAATTAGAACCAAAAAAAATTCAGTTCATACATCCTAAACCAGGAAAAGCGCCTAATATTATGCTTGTAGAGTTTGTTAAATCTGGAAGACCTGAACTTAAGATATTAGATCCACTTTATGTTTACGATAATGATGGGAATTATAGTAAAGAAATAAGAGCTATATATGCAAATGAAGATATAGGAGAGATTTAAATGATTGGAAAATTATATATATGCCCAACACCAATAGGGAACTTAGAAGATATAACTTATAGAACGTTAAATGTATTAAAAGAAGTTGATTTAATAGCAGCTGAAGATACTAGACATAGTATAAGACTATTGAACCACTTTAATATATCAAAGCCACTTACGAGTTATCATGAACACAATGAAGATGCTAAGGGAAGTTATCTTATACAAAAGCTGTTAAATGGAGAAAACATAGCAATAATAAGTGATGCAGGTATGCCTGGCATATCAGATCCAGGTGAGGTTATAATAAGACAGGCTATAGATGAAGGTGTAGAAATAGAAGTCCTTCCAGGGGCTACAGCCTTTGCAACAGCATTAGTAGGTTCTGGCCTTTCAACAAAGAAATTTGCATTTGAAGGCTTCTTAAGTAGAGACAAAAAGGTAAGAAGAAAGCAATTAGAAGAAGTAAAACAAGAAAGAAGAACTATTATATTTTATGAATCACCTCATAGACTAAAAGATACTTTAGGAGATATGTTAAATATATTAGGGAATAGAAATATATGTATAAATAGAGAGTTAACTAAAAAGTATCAAGAGATAATAAGAGATAATATACAAAATTGTATAAATATATTAAGTGAAAGAGATATAAAAGGCGAATTTGTAATTATAGTAGAGGGATTTACTGGAGAAATAGAAGTTTTATCTAATTACGATGAATTAAATGAAAGAGAATATGTTATAAAGCTTATAGAAGAGGGTATGAACAAAAAAGAAGCTATAAAAGTAGTATGTAAGGAGAGAAACTTATCCAAAAATGATGTGTATCAACAAGTATTAGATTTATAAATTCAGAGGTGATTTTATGGAATTAGGAAGAGAGATTTTAGAAATTCTAAACGAAGATAAAAGCTATAAATATATAAAAGAATTAGACAAAATGAATAAACTAAAAGAAATATTTCCAGAAATAGAGCCTATGAAAGAAGTTGGAGAATGTAAGTACCATGTTTTAAATTGTTATGATCATTCTGTATATGTTTTAAATACATTAGAAAAGCTTTTACATTCAGAGGATTTTTTAGAAAAACATATACAAACTTACAATAAAGAACATTTGTATGAAGTTGTAGAAGATGACATAAAGAAAATACAACTTCTGAAATTAGGGGCATTGTTTCATGATGTAGGAAAGCCACCTGCAAGAAAAGTAGATGAAACTGGACGAGTTAGATTCAAAGGGCATGAAGTTATAGGGGCGGATATGATAGTAGATATAGGGAAAAGACTTGGTCTAGGGGATAAATCAATAAAAATACTATACAATTATGTAAGATATCACATGTGGCCATTATCCCTTTATAAACAGAACGATATGTCATGTGAAAATCTATTCAAGATGTTTAATGAAACAAATACTGAAAGTGTAGATATATCTTTAATGGGATATGCAGATATAGTTGCAACTAGAAAATTATTAAATCCAAATGAAGATATGTCGCTTATAAAAGCTTGTATGGAATACACTGCAACAAATTATATATTTAGATATAGAGAATGTGAAAATATAGATAATTTATTAGATACTTATGTAGACGACGATACAAAGCAATTAGTTAGAAAGGCAATATTTTGTGGAAAAATCCCAAGGGATAGAGATAGAATAAGAGAGTATATTAAATTCAATATAAAATAAATAAAAATAGAGTAGCGAAAGCTGCTCTATTTTTATTTATTTTAAAGTTGTTCATATTTGGACTAGCATATGAATATAAATTTAAAAGAAGATAACTTATGTATATATATAAAATTCTTTGGTAATAAATTATATATATCAAATATAGCTTATGAAAAAGGAGGAAAAATTATGAATGATATTACATTTATAGTAATTTCTATGTATGTGATGATTATTGCAAATTTAATACCTATAAATATACTTGCTTTTGAAAATGCATTTCAATATAAAGGAATATTAATAGCTTTAAATATAGTTATTTTTACTTTATTAAGTATAATAGGATTTATAGCTATAAGTGCTAATAAAAATAAAAACTATAAGCCAAATACTAAGAGAAATGAACTAAAAGATAAGACTAGTATAGTCTATAACACCACTGTAAATTATAATGGAGAAGATCAACTAAAGAATAGAAATAAATATTTAAAAGACATAGATAATTATAACGGTTTTGATAAGTGGGTATAAAAAATATCGCTGAAAATTCAGCGATATTTTTTATTTTATTGAAATTCTTTATTTCTAAACTTGTAGTTTTCATGTATTTCGTCTATTGGAACTTCAACTCTTGTAGGTTTAGAACGAAAAACTATAAATGCAGATTCATTTTCATTATTTATACTTTCTATTAAAATAGGTTGGTCTCTGAAAAAAGCTGTTATATATCCATTTGAGTTTTTTATTTCATAAGCTCTTTTTAAATTCATATTAATTCCTCCTTAATTAATTAGTCACTTCAATATTATATTTCTCATAAATGACGAAAAATATTTTTGTTATTTATTACAAATAATAAAGATATAGACAATTGCCATATTTTTGTATATTATTAAATTGGAAATTCACTAAATTAAAGTAAAAAAAGAAAAATAAATTTTAAAGTTAGTCTTAAAATTATAAATACTTTAATTTATGAGTGTACTATTAAGGTATTAATTGATAATATAATTATATAGGTATTTTTATCAAAAGAAAACGTTAACAAACAGGAGGAATTACAATGAAACAAATATCTAACAAATTAAAATCTATAGCACCATCTGTTACATTAGCTATAACAGCTAAGGCAAAAAAATTAAAAGCAGAAGGTATAGACATAATAGGTTTTGGAGCTGGAGAACCAGACTTTCAAACTCCTCAGTACATAAGAGAAGCAGCTATAAAAGCTATAGAAGAAGAAAATATAGGGTACACAGCAGCTTCAGGGATGGAAAGTTTAAGATCTGTTATATGTGAAAAACTTAAAGAAGACAATAACTTAGATTATACAATAGATCAAATAGTTGTATCAAATGGAGCAAAACACTCATTATATAATATATTGGCAGCTATATGTAATGAAGGAGATGAAGTTATAGTTCCAAATCCTTATTGGGTAAGTTATCCAGAATTAGTTAAATTAGCAGATGCAACTCCAGTATTTGTAGAATGCCCAGAAGAAAACGAATTTAAATATTCAATAGATGAATTAAGAAAAGCTGTAAATGAAAATACTAAGGCTATAATATTAAATAGCCCAAACAATCCAACGGGAACAGCTTACAAAAAAGAAGACTTAGAAGAAATAGCAAAAATAGCAGTAGAAAATAATATATATGTTATATCTGATGAAATATATGAAAAGTTATTATATGAAGGAGAACATGTAAGTATAGCTTCATTAGGAGAAGAAATCAAAAACTTAACAATAGTAGTAAATGGAGTAGCAAAGGCATATGCTATGACAGGATGGAGAATAGGATATACAGCATCTAATAAAGAGTTAGCTAAGGTTATGGGTAACTTCCAAAGTCATGCAACATCTAACCCAAACACAATAGCTCAATACGCTACAATAGCAGCATTAAAAGGGTCACAAGAGCCTATTAATGAGATGATAAGTGCATTTAAGGAAAGAAGAGAGTTTATGGTAGATAAAATAAATTCAATACAAAATTTATCTTGTCTAAGACCACAAGGTGCATTTTATGTAATGGTTAATATAAGCAAGTTGTTAGGCATGAAATTAAATGGGTATAATATAAATACTTCTATTGATTTTGCTGATTACTTATTAGAACATGCTAAAGTAGCAGTAGTTCCAGGAATTGGATTTGGAAATGATAATTATATAAGACTTTCTTATGCTACATCTTTAGAAAACATAAAAGAAGGTTTAAATAGAATAGAAAAAGCAATTCAAGGATAGTAAACTAAGAAGGGATGAATTTTATGAATAAGGTTAAGTTTACAGAGACAGTTTTAAGAGATGGACACCAATCTCTTATAGCTACAAGACTTAAAACTGATGAGATAATTCCCATACTAGAAACTATGGATAAGGTAGGATATCACGCATTAGAGATGTGGGGCGGAGCTACATTTGATGCTTGCTTAAGATTTTTAAACGAAGATCCTTGGGAAAGGTTAAGACAAATAAGAGCTAATGTAAAAGATACTAAATTACAAATGCTTCTTAGAGGTCAAAATCTTTTAGGTTATAGAAATTATCCAGATGACATAGTTGAAAGATTTATAAGAAAATCTATAGAAAATGGTATAGATATAATAAGAATATTTGATGCGTTAAACGATATAAGAAATTTAGAAACATCAATAAAAACTATAAAAAAAGAAAATGCCCATTGCCAATGTGCAATATCATATACCACAAGCCCTGTTCATACTACTGATTATTACTTAGAATTAATAAAATCAATGGAGAACATGGGGGCTGATTCTATATGTATAAAAGATATGGCTGGGGTATTAACTCCATATAATGCATATGAATTAGTTAAAAAAATAAAAGAAACAACTAAGCTTCCAATAGAGGTACATACTCATTGTACAAGTGGTATAGCTGATATGATATATATGAAAGCTGTTGAAGCTGGAGTTGATATAATAGACACAGCTATATCTCCATTTTCAGGTGGTACATCTCAGCCTCCAACAGAATCATTGGCTGTAACATTTAGTGAAATGGATAGAAACCCAGAGCTTAATATGGGTGCACTTACAGAGGTTGCTGAGTACTTTAAGCCTATAAGAGATAAATATATGAAAGCTGGTACACTAGACACTAAGGTATTGCTTACAGAGCCTCAAACACTTAATTACAGAGTTCCAGGAGGTATGCTATCTAACTTATTATCTCAATTAAAACAACAAAATGCAGTAGAAAAGTATGAAGATGTTTTGAGAGAAGTTCCAAAGGTTAGAGAAGATTTAGGATATCCACCACTTGTTACTCCTATGAGTCAGATGGTAGGTACTCAATCTTTATTTAACGTATTAATGGGAGAAAGATATAAGTTAGTTCCAAAGGAAATAAAAGATTATGTAAGAGGTTTATATGGTAAGCCACTATATCCTGTTAAAGAAGAAATTAAGAATAAAATAATAGGAAATGAAGATATAGTTACAGTAAGGCCAGCTGATTTATTAAAGCCAGAATACGATAAAACAAAAAATGAAATAGGAGATTTAGCTAGAAGTGAAGAAGATGTACTTTCATACGTACTATTCCCACAAGTAGCTAAAACCTTCTTTGAAAATAGGCTAAAAAAAGAACAAGGAATAGTGGAAACTTCAAAAGTTGAAGATGATGACGATGATGAAATAGATGAATTTATAGAATACTATTTAGATTTAATCCAATAAAATTCGATACTCTCATGTAAACAAAAAAGTTCCCAAACGGGAACTTTTTTTATACTATAATATTGGTTTTGTCTCTATAGGAGTGGACAATATAACTGATGTTTTAGTTCTACCTAAGGCTTTTATATCGTCAATTAGTCTTTCTAGTTCGTCCATATTTTTAACTATAACCTTTAAGACTAGGCAGTCTTCTCCTGTTATATGATGGCACTCAATAATGCTATTTTTATTTTGAGCTAATTCTAAAAACTCTTTATACTTATCTCCAGGTAAGCCTACAGTTATAAAAGCTTTTATTATTTTATTTAATTTCTCTGGATTTACTATGGCTTTATATCCAGTTATTATTCCTGATTCTTCTAATCTTTTTACTCTCTCAGAAACAGCAGGAGAAGTAAGACCTACTATTTTCCCTAAGTCTTTCATTGATATTCTACCATCAGTTTGAAGCATTTCTATTATCTTATAATCTGTAACATCCATTAGAATGCCTCCTTTCTATTTTTGTTTCTTGGAATCTAGCATATCTTGCTTTAACTTCCAAAGCTTATTAGACAAGTCGACTTTATATATTTGAGGAGAAGATATTCTTCTATACTCACTCCATAAAGTATCTAGCTCTTTTTGTACAAATTTTCTTATTTCCATAACAGGTTTTTTAATATGCTTACAATCACCATTTATAAATAAAGGCTTTAACATTTCCTTTATAGTATAATCTTCAAATGTCTTAGTTTTCCATGTATATACAGGATGGAAAAGTTCAATAGATGTAGATGTATCTATATTTTCATCATGTAATAATATTAAATCGGCTTCAGCTTTTCCTTGCTTATTATATATTCTAACAACTTTTTTATATCCTGGGTTAGTTATTTTTTCAGGATCTTCAGATACTTTTATTTTTGGTTCAAATTCTCCATTATCATAAGATGCAACAATTTTATAAACTCCTCCTAAAGATGGTGAATCACTAGATGTTATAAGTTTGGTACCAACACCCCAAGCGTTTATCTTAGCACCTGCAAGTTTAAGAGTTGTAATAGCATGTTCGTCTAAATCATTTGATGCAGTTATAGATAAATCTCCAAACCCTGCTTTATTAAGCATTTTGTATGCTTCCTTAGATAAGTATGCTAAATCTCCAGAATCCAATCTTATACCAAGTGGCTTATGTCCTTTTTCTACTAGATCTTTAAATACAGTTATTGCATTTGGAACTCCACTATTTAGTACATCATAAGTATCTACTAATAACAAACATTTATCAGGATAAACTTCAGCATATGCTTTAAAAGCTTCAAGTTCCTCATCAAATTTTTGTACCCAACTATGAGCATGAGTTCCAGATATAGGAACACCAAACATTTGACCTGCTAAAACATTAGAAGTACCATTACAACCACCTATAACAGCTGCTCTAGCTCCATAAAGACTAGCATCAGGTCCTTGAGCACGTCTTGAACCAAACTCTAATACAGTGTCTCCTTGTGCAGCAGAACACACTCTAGAGGCTTTAGTTGCTATAAGAGATTGGAAGTTTACAATATTCAATAAAGCTGTCTCTATTAATTGTGCTTGATATAAAGGAGCCTTTACTGTAACTATAGGTTCATTTGGAAACATTATGCTTCCTTCTTCAACTGCATATATATCTCCTGTAAATTTAAATTCTTTTAAAAGCTTTAAAAATCTATCAGAAAATAAGTTTAAACTTTTTAGATATTTTATCTCTTCATCAGAAAAATGCAGGTTATTTACATAATCTACAAACTGTTCTATACCACAGACTATTGTATATCCACCTTTACATGCATTTTTTCTAAAAAACATATCAAATACAACTATATCCTGGTGGACATCGTTTTCAAAGTAGCCATTCATCATTGTAAGCTGATATAAATCTGTGAGAAGTGTTAAATTTCGCATGTCTATTCTCCTTATCCTATTATGAATATAGTAAAAAAATTAGAAAAACCCATAATATTATAAAAACACAATATTAATCAAGTTTCAAGTATAAACCCTTAACTTAAAATCATAAAATTTAGTTAAGGGGGGATTATTATAGCTAAAATTTGGTTTTATATGATGAGTATAGGTATAGTAGGAAGTATTTTATGTAATAAACTTCCAAGCCTAAACACAACTATTATAAGTGAAGCCTCAAGAGGCGTAGAGTTCACTATAAGCTTAATAGGAATAATGGCCTTATGGATGGGAATAATGAATATAGCTAAGGATTCTGGACTAATAGATAAGCTAGGAAAATCCTTATACAAACCTCTAAAAAGGCTATTTCCATCTATACCAAAAGGTCATAAAGCAATGTCCTATATGCTTATGAATATGGCTTTAAATATTTTAGGTGCAGGAAATGGAGCAACTGCATTTGGTCTCAAAGCCATGGAAGAATTACAAACTTTAAATCCTAAAAAGGATACTGCAAGCAATGATATGATTATGTTTTTGGTAATAAATATATCATCAATTCAAATAATACCTTTTACAATGTTAAAGCTTAGATTTGATAATGGAGCAACAAATCCTAATGAAATAATAATGAGTACTTTATTTGCAACTACAATATCCACAATAATAGGTATAGTTACTTGCAAGTTGCTACAGAGGAGGGTTAAATAATGATAGATATATTATCTAACTTATTAGTTCCTCTTATAATACTTATAATAATTGTATATGGTAAAATGCAAAAAGTAGACATATATGATAGTTTTGTAAAAGGAGCACTTGATGGTATAAAAACTACATACAAAATAGCACCTGCTATAATAGGTATATTCTTAGCTATTGGAGTATTTAAAAATGGCCAAGGATTATACGTTCTAGAATTATTATTCTCACCTATAGCTAAATTATTTAGTATACCTAAAGAATTAATAGGATTGATACTTGTAAAACCATTATCTGGAAGTGGTGCACTTGCCATGTATACAGAACTTGTATCTAGAGTGGGAATAAATTCTATAGTAGAAAAAATGGGAGCAACTATAGTAGGAGCATCAGAAACTATTTTTTATACTATGGCAATATATTATGGAAGTCTAAAAATAAAACACACTAGGCACACTTTGACTTGTGCTATGCTTAGCCATATAGCAGGTGTTTTGGCATCTGTATTTATATGTTACGTAATTTTTGCTTAAATATATTAAAATTTGTAAAATAATACTACATGAATATTAACTCCTATACTTTGTAAAAACTAAAGATAAGTAAATACTAATAAAGGAGTGATATCATGAAATCTGATAAAATGAAAAGTCACAAAAGAAATCAATACGAAAATGCGTTTATTTTAAAAGAAATGGTAGCAGATCCTCAAGTAAAAAACATGGGAGTTGAATATTCAAACGAAGTTCTTCAAGATATAGATTTAGATTTACCTAAAACAACAAACAAAACTATGAGCAAAAGAGTTTCTAAATAATATACTTGACAGTAAGAAGAATATTATATAGAATTTAATTTAAAAATATTGGCAATAATTATAAGATAAAGCTAAGAAGAGAAGAGTAAATAAAAATTTTTATCTACAGAGAGCTAGTAAAGGTGAAAGCTAGCGTTAAGAGTTTTATTGAAGATGGCCTCTGAGCTTTTCATCCGAACAACATAAATTATGTTTTTAAGATGAAACGGTTAGATGCGTTATAGTCTACAGAGATATCTAATTTTTAGATAACTAGGGTGGTACCGCGAATAAACTCGCCCCTATATTATATAGGGGCGTTTTTTTGTACAAAAAAACTGAGGAGGAAAAATAATGCAAAAACCAACTTATTATGTAACAACACCTATATATTATCCAAGTGGCAATCTACATATAGGACACACTTATACAACTGTTGCAGCAGATGCTATAGCTAGATTCAAGCGTTTTAGTGGATATGAAGTAAAGTTTTTAACAGGAACAGATGAACATGGAGAAAAAATACAAAAGACTGCTAAGGAAAAGGGCTTAAAAGAAATAGACTACTTAGATGGAATGGTAAAAAATATAAAAGAATTATGGGATACAATGGACATATCGTATGATGATTTTATAAGAACAACTGAAGAAAGACATAAGGTAGTTGTTCAAAAAATATTTGCAAAGTTATATGAGCAAGGGGATATATACAAAGGAGAATACAAAGGATGGTATTGTACTCCATGTGAAAGTTTTTGGACAGAATCTCAGTTATCAGAAGATAAAAAATGTCCTGATTGTGGAAGAGAAACTTATATAGCAAAGGAAGAAGCATATTTCTTCAAATTATCTAAGTATCAAGATAAACTTAAAAAGTTATTTATAGACAATCCTAATTTCTGTTTCCCAGAAGCTAGAAAAAATGAAATGATAAGTAACTTCTTAGACAGAGGTCTCGAAGACTTATGTGTATCAAGAACTACTTTTGACTGGGGTATAAAAGTTCCTTTTGATGAAAGACACGTTATATATGTATGGTTTGATGCTGTATGTAACTACATAACTGCACTTGGATATATGAGTGAAGATGACAGTGATTACAAAAAATTCTGGCCAGCAGAAGTTCATATAGTAGGTAAAGAGATAGTTAGATTCCACAGTATAATATGGCCTGCTATACTTATGGCATTAGGAGAAGAGACACCTAAGCAAATATACGGTCATGGATGGATATTATTTGCTGATGATAAGATGAGTAAATCTAAAGGAAATATAGTTTATCCAGAGCCACTAATAAATAGATATGGAATAGATGCTCTTAAATATTTCTTACTTAAAGAATTCGCATTTGGGCAAGATGGAAGTTACACTCATAGAAACTTCGTAAGTAGAATAAACTCAGATTTGGCAAATGATTTAGGTAACTTAGTAAGTAGAACTGTTGCAATGGTAGAAAAATATAACAATGGAATGATACCTATGTCTACAGAGTCTACTGATGTTGATGTTGAACTTAAAACTCAAGTTTTATCTTCAAGAGAAAACTTTGAATCTGAAATGAACAAACTTCAATTCAATGATGCATTAGAAGAAGTATGGAGAGCAGTTAGAAGAACTAACAAATATATAGATCAAACTATGCCATGGGCACTAGCTAAAGATGAATCTAAAAAAGGCGAGTTAGATGCTGTATTATACAACTTATGTGAATCTATAAGAATAATAGCTACTCTTGTAAATCCAATAATGAAAGATACTGCTAATAAGATATACAAACAACTTGGGATAGAAGGAATTGAAGATTTAACTAGTTGGGAAAGCACTGATAGATTTGGTCTAATAAAAGAAAATACTAAAGTATCTAAAGGTGAAGTATTATTCCCAAGATTAGATATAGAAGAAGAAGTTAAAGCCTTAGAAGAATTATTTGCTCCAAAGGATGAAGTTAAAGAAGAACCATTAACTCACAAAGAAGAAATAACTATAGATGACTTTGACAAAGTAGAACTTAGAGTAGGAAAAGTATTAAGTGCTGAAAAACATCCAAAGGCAGATAAGTTATTAGTATTTAAAGTAAAAGTAGGAAGTGAAGAAAGACAAATAGTTTCTGGTATAGCTAAATACTACAAACCAGAAGAGATGGTAGGAAAACAAGTTATAGTTGTATGTAACTTAAAGCCTGTAAAACTAAGAGGTGTAGAGTCACAAGGTATGTTACTTGCTGCATCTGATGACAATAACTTAGCAGTAGCAGAAGTTCAAGGAATAAAAGACGGAAGTATTGTAAGCTAGGAGTGATAAAATGTTATTTGACTCACATGCACATCTAGACAATTCTAGATTTGATGAAGATAGAGAAGATTTAATAAATAAACTAAAAGAAGAAAAAATAAAGTATGTATTAAATCCCGGTGCAGATATACCTACATCTATAAATAGTGTAAAGTTAGCTAATGAATACGATTTTATTTATGCTGCTGTTGGGGTACACCCACATGATGTAGAAGATATGAGTGAAGAAATTATAGATACACTTAGGGACCTTGCAATATCAAATAAAAAGGTTGTAGCTATAGGAGAAATAGGACTTGATTATTACTATGATAATTCTCCTAGGGACTTACAAAGAAAATGGTTTGAAAGACAAATAGAACTTGCTAATGAATTAAAACTTCCAATAATAGTACATGATAGAGATGCACATCAAGATACTATGGATATAATAAAAAATAGTAGATCTAAAGATATAGGGTGTGTACTTCACTGTTATAGTGGAAATGTAGATTTAGCAAGAGAATATATAAAAATGGGATGTTATATATCTATAGCAGGACCTCTTACATTTAATAATAACAAAAAAACTCCAGAGGTAGTTAGAGAAATACCTCTAGAGCATCTATTAATAGAAACGGATTCTCCATATTTAGCACCTCATCCTCATAGAGGAAAGAGAAATGATCCATCTTTTGTTAGATATGTTGCAGAGAAAATAGCTATAGAAAAAGGAATATCTTATGAGAAAGTATGTGAAGCAACACTAGAAAATGCAAAGAGATTGTTTGGAATAAAATAATTATTATTTAAACCTTTACATTAATTGTAAAGGTTTTTTTGATTTTTTATAGAATATATATATAAAATTTACAAATATTGTAACTAAATTGTAATAATTGGACAAACTTAGGAATATACTTACTTATATAACTTGAAAGTAAAAAAAGATTACATTTTCTAAAAATGCAATCTAATTTGAAAGGGGTTCTAATTATGGCTTTATTAAAAAAGAATTCTAGTGCTTTAGCTTTTATGGTTTCTGTACCTATGATGGTACTAGGGGGTTATGATGCGCTAAATAACGATGTTACTCTTAAGGTTGATGATAAAGTAGTACAGATGAGTACTTTTAGTGGAAATGTAGAAGAACTACTAGAGGAAAGAGGTATAAAAGTAGATTCAACAGATAAGGTACTTCCAGGTCTTGATGCTAAGTTAGAAGACGGCATGGAAGTTGAGTTTAAGAATTCTTTTAAAGTTAATTTAACTGTGGCAGGACTTCAAAAAGAAATAACTACAACTGAAGATACATTGAAGGATTTGTTAACTAAACAAAACATAAGTGTAAATAGACGCGATATATTAAGTCATCCGCTAAATCATAAATTACAGCCTAATGAAAAAATAGATATAGTAAAAGTTGAAGAAAAAATAGTAAAAGAAACACAGAAAATACCTTATGAAGTAAAGACAGTACTAGATAACAATTTGTATAAGGGAGAAACAAGAAAAGCTAAATCAGGAAAATTAGGTGAAAAACAAATAGCTTATAAAGTTGTATATCACAATGGAAAACCAGTAAATAAAATAGTAGTAGGTGAAAACGTGACAGTTGAGCCAACTACTGAAATAGTAAAGAAAGGTACTGCAGAAATTAGAGTAGCTTCAGCAAGAAGCTCAGTTTCAAGAGGTTCTACACTTCAAGCAACATCAACTTCAGGAATTAATATGACAGTAACAGCTACAGCATATACTGGTGGAGGAACAACTGCAACAGGGAGGCCAGCTGCTTACGGAGTTATAGCAGTTGATCCTAGAGTTATACCATATGGAACAAGAGTATACATACCACAATTTGGAGGTACTTTTGTAGCTGCAGATACTGGAGGAGCTATAAAAGGAAATAAAATTGACGTATACTTGAATTCATATTCTGAGTGTATGAACTTTGGAAGAAGAACATTAGATATAGTTATATTAGGAAGATAGGATAAAGTGCGCATCTTAAATAGATGCGCTTTTTTTGAGCAATGCGAATTTTTGTTGCTAAAATTAGTTATAAGACTTAAAATATAATTATTGTTTTTTGCTAAAAATATATATGTATTTAATTTATAGAAGGTGATAATTATGATGAAGGAAATAATAGTGGTAGAAGGAAGAGACGATATAACTGCTGTAAAGAGAGCTTTGGACGCAGAACTTATAGCTACTGGAGGATTTGGATTTCCAAGGGGAGTTATGGAAAGAATAAAAGAGGCTCAAAGACGAAGAGGAGTTATAGTATTTACAGACCCAGATTTCGCTGGTGAAAAAATAAGAAAAAAGATAGCAGCAGAAGTTCCAGGATGCAAGCATGCATTTTTACCTAGGGAAGAAGCCAAAAAAGATGGAGACATAGGTATTGAAAATGCAACTCCTGCAAATATATTAAAAGCACTTGCAAAGGTTAGAACTGAAAGCCTTGATAAAAGAACTGAGTTTAGCCAAGTAGATTTAATAAGAAATGGTCTTATAGGAAATGACGACGCATCTATAAGAAGAGATGAACTTGGAAAAGTCCTAGGGATAGGATATGGAAATGCGAAACAATTTTTAAATAGATTAAACAACTATGGAGTTACTAGAGAAGAATTTGAAGAATCACTAAAAAGTTTAAAATAAGGAGATATTATATGGATAGACTTTCTTCACATAAAGCAACAAAAGAGATAGTTCAAAAACACAATTTCAGATTTTCAAAGTCGTTAGGCCAGAACTTTTTAATAGACGACACTATAATAGACAGAATAATAGAAGGTGCTAATATAGGTGAAAATGACTATGTAATGGAAGTTGGACCGGGAATTGGAACATTAACTCGTGAAATGGCAAAAAGGTCAAAAAAGTTAGTAGCAATAGAAATTGATAAGTCTTTAATACCGATATTAAAGGATACATTATCAGACTTAGACAATGCAGAGGTAGTAAATGGAGATATATTAAGGGTAGATGTCAATGAAATTGTAAATGAAAAGCTAAACGGTGGACCTATAAAGCTTGTAGCAAATTTACCATATTATATAACTACTCCAATAATAATGAAATTTTTAGAAGAAGATATACCTGTTACAAATATAGTAGTTATGGTTCAAAAAGAAGTTGCAGATAGAATGAAGGCAGATCCAAATACAAAGGATTATGGAGCTTTATCTGTTGCTGTTCAATACTACTGTGATGTTGATATAGTGGCTAAGGTACCAAGACATATGTTCATGCCTCAACCAAATGTAGATTCAACAGTTATAGCTTTAAATGTAAGACAAAATCCTATGTATAAGGTGGATAATGAAGAAATATTCTTCAAAGTTGTGAAAGCTTCTTTTGGTCAAAGAAGAAAAACACTCTTGAATTCACTGTCTACATTAGGCTTTTTAAACAAAGATGAAATAAAAGAAGTTTTACAAAGTTCAAATATAGATGAGAAAAGAAGAGGAGAAACTTTATCAATAGAAGAGTTTTCTAATCTATCAAATATAATAAATTCTAAAGTACTTCCTAAATAGGAAGTACTTTTTTTATACCATAATGCATATATTGTTTATAGGAATATATGAGAAGGGGGTATACTCTTGAGTACAACAACCAAGAAGTTTAAGAGAGATTATATAATACTAGAAGCAAAAGATATGAATTTCAGGCTAAAAGATAGGGCTACACCTAAGGCCTTTGCAAAAGTTGAAATAAATGAGGATAAGGCTGTAGTTGCTTTGTATGTAGAGAATGTTAGATTTGTTAAGGAAGGATATAAGGTTGTAGTAATAGAAAGTGATTATACTGTAAGAGATATAGGAAGAATTATAGTTAATCAACAGGGAAAAGGCGAGTTTGTTCTTAATTTAAACGATGAAGATATCGAGGTAAAGGCAGTAGCCCTTACATACGAAAGAAATGTTCCATTAATAGGATTTAAGGGAGCAAAAATAGACAATTATGAAGACATTATATTTATTGATGAAGAGTATGAAGAAGACGAGGAAGATGAAGAAGAAGTTGAAGATTATAGAGATGAAGATGAGTACGAAGAAGTTGAAGAGGTAGAGGAAAAGAACGACAATAAATCTCAAGAAGAAAAAAGGTATGAAGGATATACTGAACAAGAGAAATATGAAAAATATAAAGAGCAAGAACAATATGAAGAATATAAACAATATGAAGTAGAACAACCAAATGTAGAGCAAGAAAATAGAGATATTAAAAATGAAGAAGTACAAAGAAATAATGAAAATTATGGTCAAGAAGAAAATAATTATGATGTTAGAAATAGTAGACCTTATTTGATGCCGAGAAAAGTAAAGAAAGTATTAAAGAAATATAAGGAAGTTAAACCATTTACACAAGATGTAATAAAAGATACAAGATGGTGGAAAATAGATATAAATCCAACTAGTTTATGTAATTATTCTCTTCCATGTTTAGGATATATAAATTATTTGAATTATACTATGTATACAGACTGCGTAATGCATTCTTATAAATACAGACATTATGTATTTGGGGTTCAATATGATGATTATGGAAGACGCAAGTATTATATATATGGAGTTCCAGGAACTAGAGATGAACAACCAGATCAAGGATTCACTGGATTCTACAAATATATACCATGCGATTGTAGAGATAGCAAGTTAGGATATTGGCTATGCTTTATTGATGCAAGAACAAGAGAGATATATTACGAATAAAAAAATCTAATAATATATAAAGGGAATAGAATTTTTTCTATTCCCTTTTATATTGAAGGAAAATTTGTTAAATAATTTACATATTACTAAAAAGTGGTATAATTGTATTTAGATACACAAAAAAGATATTTTATCAGGAGGTACATAAAATGGTAAATAAGCAAAGAATAATAGATGAATTTGTAGAACTAGTGCAAATAGATAGCCCAACATCTAAAGAAGGTGCTGTTGCTAAGGTTCTAGTAGAAAAGTTAAAAGAATTAGGACTAGATGTATATGTAGATGATGCTGGTGTTAAATCTGGTGGAGAAACAGGTAATGTTATAGCAACATTAAAAGGAAATAGAGAAGGTAAATCTGTGCTATTTAGTTCTCACATGGATACAGTTAGTCCATGTTTAGGAATAAAGCCTATAATAGATGAAGCTAACGGAATAATAAAAAGTGATGGAACAACTATATTAGGTTCTGATGATAAAGGTGGAATAGCTGCTATATTAGAAGCTATAAAAATAATAAAGGAAAACAATATAGACCATGGAGATGTACAAATAGTATTTTCTATATGGGAAGAAGGCGGATTATTCGGAGCTAAATACTTAGATTATTCTAAGTTAAATGCTGATTATGCATTCGTATTAGATAGCGGTGGATCTCCTGGGGAAATAATAGTTAAGGCTCCAGCTCAAGATAAAATAGAAGTTAAAATAAAAGGTAGACCAGCACATGCAGGACTAGCTCCAGAAGAAGGTATAAGTGCAGTTATGGTTGCATCTAGAGCTATAGAAAAAATGAACTTACTTAGAATAGATGAAGAAACTACAGCAAACATAGGAACTATAAACGGTGGAGTTGCTACTAATATAGTTATGCCAGAGCTTGAAATAGTAGCAGAAGCTAGAAGTTTAGATAATTCAAAACTAGATGTTCAAACTCAACATATGGTAGATACATTTAAGGCTGCTGCTGAAGAGTTTGGAGCAGAAATAGAAATAAATACTGAAAGAATGTATGGTGCTTTCAATGTAGATGAAAATGATGAAATAGTTGATATGGCTAAGAGAGCATTCTCTAATATGGGTGCAGATGTTAATGTTACTTCTACTGGAGGTGGAAGTGATACTAATGTACTAAATGCTAATGGTGTAAAAGCTATTAACTTAGGTATAGGTATGAAAAAAGCTCATACATTAGAAGAATATATAGCTATAGAAGATTTATTAAACTCAGCTAGAATGGTAGTTGAAATAATAAAAGAAGCTTAATATATTAAATTCAATAACCACTTAGTCTAATCAGGCTAGGTGGTTTTTTTGTTATGAGCTCAGTAAATTTTTGAGCTAATTTCATAATTTTGCTGTCGAGTTATGAATTTTCCCGGGAAATAATTGTAGTAAATAGTAGAATAGTGATATAATTACCTGTAAAGAATTTTGGTAACAGGGAGTGAAATTATGAGTAATAAAAAAAGAAAGATAAGAAAAGAGTTTTTAGTAGTAGGATGGATATTGGTATTTTTTTGCGTTTATCTTATAACATTTAATAATATATCCAATGATCAAGATAAAATAATAGAAGAAACAATAAAAAAAACTCAAACTCCTAAAATAGATAGTAGAAGTTTATTGGCTCAGATAAAAGATGAAGAGACAATATATATAGATAATAATGAATTAAAGGACGTTTATTTGGAAGAAGAATATTGGCGTCAATTTAAGTTCTTCTTTGAAGACTTCAAAGGCGACGTTAGAAAACCAAGTGACTATAAGCCTATTTATGAAGGGCACTCAGATAATAATATTAGATTCTCTACTGATTTAAGTTATTTCAGGATATACACTGTAAACAAAGAAGAGTATTATAAGGTGCCTGCTTATGAAAAGGAAGAATTTGGAGCGTTTTTGAATAAGAGTATTTATACATCTTTTGATGTTATCAAAAAATATAAGTCATGGGATGATGTAACTATAACATATAATGGAGATACAAAAAACATAAGCAATAGAAAATACAATGATTTAACTTATAAGATGACTCAAAAGAGAATAGTTGGGAAAATACAACCTGAAAAAAGTAAAGAAAGAAGTAAATATAATTTCATAATCGATATAAAGGGAAATAAATATAAAATTAAGGTAGAGACTATGGGTAAGGACTATGTAAAAATAACTTATAACTCGGATGAAGCTTATTATGAGGTTCATGAAAGTTTATACAATTACCTAAAAAAAGACATATTTAAAATTGGACAACCTAAAAAGTGGTGGCAAACTATCATTGAATAGCAGAGACCTTGCTCAAATAAAAAAACCTAGATTTTGCAATCTAGGTTTTTTTGATTTTATTTATACATTTTTAGATGTGTTTACTACTATTTCAGCAACTTGGTATATAGGACCTGCACCAGCAGTTATAACAAGATCATTTTCTTTTATATTTTCACATAAGAAAGATGCTATTTCTTCAAAAGTTTGCATATACATAACATCTACGCTGTTTTGATATATTTTATCTGCTAAATCTTTTGAATGTATATCTCCTGGATCTTTTTCTCTAGCTGCATATATATCTGTTATTATAACTTTATCAGCTGAGTAGAACGCTTCAGAGAATTCAGTTAATAAAGACTTAGTTCTAGTATAAGTGTGTGGTTGGAATATACACCATAGCTTTCCTTTGCATATTCTTCTAGCAGCAGATAAAGTTGCTTTTAATTCTGTTGGATGATGAGCATAATCGTCTATTATCATTGCATCATTATATTTTCCCTTATACTCAAATCTTCTTCCAACACCTTTGTATAATGATATGTTGGTTCTTATAAGTTCTAGGTCTATACCTGAAACATAAGATGCAATTATAGCACTAGTTGCATTATAAACATTGTGTATTCCAGGAACAGAAAGTTGGAAGTTGCCTAAATATAATCCATTATACTCTAATTGGAATCCTCCATATCCTAGTTCATTAAATACTACATCTTTTATAATTACGTTGTTGTCTTCAGTTTGACCATATTTTAGTATTGTTGCTTTTATATCATATAATACATCTGAAGTATTAGGGTCATCTCCGTTTATTATAAAGAACCCATCTTCAGGCAATAATTTACCAAACTTATTAAAAGAAGCTTTTATTTCATCAATTCCTGAGAAATAATCAAGATGGTCTGCTTCTATATTTAAAACTATAGATACTTTAGGATTAAAGTTTAGAAAACTATCTACGTATTCACAAGCTTCAGTTATAAAATGTTGAGAATTTCCTATTTTAACGTTTCCGCCTATTATACTTAAGTTTCCTCCAACCAATATTGTTGGATCTAAATCAGAATACTCAAATATTGCTGATAACATTGAAGTAGTAGTTGTTTTACCGTGAGTACCGGCAACAGCTATAGAGTTTTCATATTCTCTCATTATTTGGCCCAAAAATGCAGCTCTATTTATTATAAGTTTATTTTTTTCTTTAGCTTCCATAAGTTCTTCGTTATCATTTTTAACAGCAGCAGTATAAACAACCATGTCTACATCGTCAGTTATATGCTCTTTTTTATGACCAACATAAACATTTGCGCCTTGCTCTTTTAGGTCATCAAGTATTTGCGAGTGTGAAGAATCTGATCCAGATACTTTATAGCCTTTATTTAAACATATTTTAGCTAAAGCACTCATACTTATCCCGCCAACGCCTATAAAAAATATATGCATAACAAAACTCCCTTTCTTTTTAACTTAGTTATCAAAGTGAACAATTTTTGTGTTATAATTAAATAATGTTCAAAATTTAATATTTTTAAAAAATACTACACATATTAATAATATGTTTAACCCTTAATAAAATGTGCAAAACATAGAAGATATTATATCACAGAACTGGTTTTTATGCATTAGTTATTGATTTAATTCATATATAGCAAATACAGGAGGAAAACATGAAGTTTAAGAGAACGGAGAGAATAGGTGCGATAGTTAAGATTTTATCAGACAGCCCTAATAGAGTTTTTACATTAAGTTATTTTACAGAAAAATTTAACGCAGCTAAGTCTACTATAAGTGAAGATTTGTTAGTTGTTAAAAATGTATTTGAAAAACTGGAGCTAGGCCAAGTTATAACTATAGCTGGTGCTGCAGGAGGGGTAAAATATATACCTAAAATATCTAGAGGTGAGAACTCCTCGTTTCTAGAAGAGTTGTGCGATTTGATAAATGACCCTGCGAGAATATTGCCAGGTGGATTTTTATATCTTATAGATTTAATATACAATCCTACTATTGTTGCAAATATAGGGAAGATATTTGCATCTTATATGGAGTATACAAAGGCTGATTATGTAGTTACTATGGAGACAAAGGGTATACCAATGGCTCTCATGACTGCTAAGGCTATGAATTTGCCACTAGTTATAATAAGAAAAGATGCCAAGGTTTCGGAAGGTCCTACTTTAAGCATGACATATATGAGCGGAAGTAGCAAAAAGGTAGAAAGTATGACTTTACCTAGACGTGCGCTAAAGCAAGGAAGTAAGGTTATTCTTATAGATGACTTCATGAAAGGTGGAGGAACTATAAAGGGAATGACAGACCTTATGAATGAGTTTGATGCAAAGGTTATAGCAACAGGGGTATTTATATCAACAAAAGAGCCTCAAGACAAAATGGTAAAAGACTATGTATCTTTACTAGAGCTTCAAAATGTTGATGAAATAAATAATAAAATAGAGATTCAAGCTAATATAGATGTACTTAATGCTATAATGGACAAAAAAATTGATAAAGAATTGTAAAAGATATGAAAATTTTACAAGAAATTTAAAATTTTAGAAGGATTAATAAAAGAGACATAGAATAATAACAAATATGAAACTAAAATAAACTTAGAACCTAACTATTTTTATCTAATGGGGAAAGGTCAAAAATTACAAGGGGGATAAAACAAAATGAAAATAACAGACGTAAGAGTAAGAAAATTAACTGATGAAGGAAAAATGAAGTGCATAGTATCTGTAACTTTTAATAATTTATTTGTGATACACGATATAAAGGTTATAGAAGGTCACACTGGATTATTTATAGCTATGCCAAGTAGAAAAATAGGAGAAGGAAACTTCAGAGACATAGCTCATCCTATAAACTCAGAAATGAGACAAGTACTAGAAGATGAAGTATTAAAAGCTTATAATGAAGCTCTTTCTAGCTTAGAAGTAGCTGCTGAATAATAATATAAAAAATAGAGAGCCGAATTTTCGGCTCTTTTTTAAATGCAAATTTGTGTAATAATGTGTACTTTTTTGTAAAATAGTGCTATATTATTTAATGTAATGTTCGTTGTATACATAAGATTTTTTTGACATATAATAATACGTAAAAATTTTTGTGTTAGGAGTGAAAAAATGAATTTCAAGGCTATAATACTTGCTGCGGGCAAGGGAACTAGAATGAAATCTAGATCTCCAAAGGTCGTTCACAAGGTATGCGGAAAAGAAATGGTCAACCACGTTATAGATATATCCAAAAAAGCTGGAGTTAACGATGTAGTGGTAATACTAGGACACGAAAGCGATATAGTTGAAAATATATTGCCAGACAATACTAAAATCGCTATGCAAACAGAGCAATTAGGAACAGGTCATGCTGTTATTATGGCTAAGGATAATATAAGTGATGATGACACTATAGTAGTTTTATGCGGAGATACTCCTCTTATACAAGAAGATACGTTAAGAAGACTGTTTGACTATCATAAAGAAAATAGTTATTTTGCAACTGTTCTTACTACAGAAGTAGATAATCCTACTGGATACGGAAGAATAATAAGAGATGAAAATGGACATTTACTAAAAATAGTAGAACAAAAAGATGCAAATGAAGAAGAAAAAGCTGCAAAGGAAATAAATTCAGGTATATATTGTTTTAATGGCAAAGAGTTAAGAGGAGCTTTGGGAAGTTTATCAAATAATAATGCTCAAGGTGAGTACTACTTAACTGATGTTATGGAAATACTAAGAAAGCAAGGACTAAAAGTTGGAGCTTATAAAGGTTCTACTATAGAAGAGCTTATGGGTGTTAATTCAAGAATAGAGTTATCACAAGCTGAGAAAATAATGAGAAAAAGAATAAACCATAACCACATGGTAAATGGTGTAACTATAATAGATCCAGAAAATACATATATAGAATCAGAAGTAATAATAGAAAACGATACTATTGTATATCCAGGAGCAATGTTACAAGGAAATACTATAATAGGAAGCAACTGTATAATAGGAATGAATAGTAGAATATGTAATTCTACTATAGGCGATTGTACAGAAGTGGAAAATTCAGTTATATTAAATAGTAAGGTTGGATGCAATACTACTGTTGGACCATTTGCTTATTTGAGACCAAATAGCAATATAGGTAATAATGTTAAAGTTGGAGATTTCGTAGAAGTAAAAAATTCAACTATAGAAGATAATTCAAAAGCATCTCATCTTGCATACATAGGAGACGCTCATGTAGGTAAAAATGTTAATATAGGTTGTGGCGTTGTATTTGTAAATTACGATGGTAAGAACAAATGTAAGTCAGTAATTAAAGACAATGCATTTATAGGGTCTAACTCGAACATTGTAGCTCCAGTTGTAGTAGAAGAAAAAGGATATGTAGCTACAGGGTCTACTATAACAAATGATGTTCCAAAAGGAGCACTTGCAATAGCTAGAGAAAGACAGGTTAACAAAGAAGGCTGGGTAGAACAAAAAGGATTGTTAGATAAGAATAAATAATTAAACATAAATTTTTACTTTTAACTCGGGAGGATTAACTAATGAATATTAGCGGAAGCGAAATAAAATTACTAGCAGGTAATGCTTCACCTGAATTAGCGAAGAAAATATCTGACTATTTAGGAGTACCTTTGGCACAATGTGAAGTTGGAACTTTTAGCGATGGAGAAATATCTGTAAACATAGGCGAAACAGTAAGAGGTGCAGACGTATTCGTAATTCAATCTACAAATAGTCCTGTTAATGATAACTTAATGGAGTTATTAATAATGATAGATGCACTTAAAAGAGCATCTGCTGGTAGAATAACAGCTGTTGTTCCTTACTATGGATATGCTAGACAAGATAGAAAAGCTAAGGCAAGAGATCCAATCACTGCTAAATTAGTTGCTGATATAATAACAGAAGCAGGAGCAGATAGAGTTTTAACTATGGATTTACATGCTGCTCAAATACAAGGATACTTCGATATACCACTAGATCACCTATTAGGTGGACCAATATTAGCTGAATACTTCAATGAAAAAGGTATAGAAGATTTAGTAGTTGTATCTCCTGACTTAGGAAGTGTTACAAGATCAAGAAAATTCGCTAATTCTTTAGATGGAGATGTGCCACTAGCTATAATAGATAAGAGAAGACCAAGAGCTAACGTTTCTGAAATAATGAATATAATAGGAGATGTTAATGGCAAAAATGTTATATTATTAGATGATATAATAGATACTGCAGGAACTATAGTAAATGCAGTTGAGGCTCTTAAGGAATTTGGTGCTAAAGATGTTTATGCTTGTTGTACACATGCAGTGTTATCAGGCCCAGCTATAGAGAGAATACAAAATTCTCAAATGAAGGAGTTAGTAATATTAGATACTATACAACTTCCTGAGTCTAAGCAAATAGATAAGATAAAGATAAAATCAGTTGCTCCATTATTTGGAAATGCTATAAAGAAGATATTCGTAAACGAATCAGTAAGTAGATTATTTGACTAAAAAAAGATGGCCCTTAGTGGCCATTTTTTTGTTTGAAATATAATATTTAGGGGTATAAAATTATCAACAAAAAATTACAAAAATTTTACGAAATATTTACAAAAGAGAAATCATATGTGATATAATCATTAGCATAATAATATTAGTACGAAAATTAAAAAATATTTCAGAGGGGGAAATAAAAAAATGTCAAAGATCTTAAAAATGTTAAACAAAAAAGTAAGAAAAGACAACAAAGGTTTTACATTAGTTGAGTTATTAGTAGTTATAGCAATCATAGGTGTATTAGCAGCAGTAGCAGTACCTTCATTATTTAAAAACTTAGAAAAAGGTAAAGTAGCAAAATTAGAAGCTGATATTAATTTAATAAAAAGTGAGATTTTAGCTGACTATGCAGATACGGCTAAATTACCAACAGCAGGAGCGATAACTCCAACTGGCTTAACTAACCCATTTACAGGCATAACATATGCACTAGAAGCGGATGGTGATTTAATAGTAAAAATTTCAAGTAGTGACCTTAGCACTGAAGGTAGAACTAAGTTGGTTACTGACTTTAAAGCAGTTGAAGGAACAGAGGGTAAAGCAGGAACAGGAAATTTAGTTATAAAAGCTTTAGGTAATGGATTAGAAAACTAGTACTTTAAAAAAGTAAATAATATTATAAAGTAGGGAATTTGTTCCCTGCTTTTTTTTTCAATATATTTTTAACATTCAAAAAATGATATAATATTACATATAAAGAAATGAGGTGACATTATGCAAGGGTTAGATCAAAACAAAGTAAGGTTAGGGGATAAACTAGTCGAAAAAAAGCTTATAACTGAAGGTCAATTAGCTGTTTGTTTACAAATTCAAAAAAGTACTGGTAAAAAACTCGGAGAAATATTATTAGAAAAAGGACTTATAACGCAAGAGGAGTTAGCAAATGTACTAAAGGAGCACTTAGAAATAGAAAGTGTATCTTTAACTCCATCTATTATAAATATAGAAGTAGCAAAAATAATTCCAGAAAATATAGGCAAAAGACATGGGGTAGTTCCATTTAAAATACAAGATAATAAATTATGTTTGGCAATGCATGACCCTCAAGATAGGGAAGCTATACAAGATGTTAGACGTATAGCAAATATGGATATTATACCATTTATAACAACTGCAAACGATATAGGTCAAGGCCTTGACTTCGTATATGCAAATTCACAATTAGATAAAGCAATAGATGAATATACTACAGTATCAAAACAAAATGTCAAAGAAGAGCCAAAAGAAGAAGAAGTAGATATAAATGCAGCACCCATAGTTAGGTTGGTTAATAATATATTAGAAAGTGCTGTTAGAAATAGAGCTAGCGATATCCATATAGAGCCTGAAGAAAATTATATGAGAGTTAGATTTAGAATAGATGGAATATTAAGTGAATACATGAGAACCAGTGTAAAGCCACACTTAGCAGTTGTGAGTCGTATTAAGATAATGGCTGGGCTTAACATATCGGAAAAAAGGCTACCTCAAGATGGAAGAATATTTTTAAATATAGATAACAAACCAATAGATTTCAGGATTTCAACTATGCCAACAAGTAAGTTGGAAAAGGTAGTTATGAGGGTATTGGACAAAAGTAATTTCTTAGTAAACAAAGAAAAGCTTGGATTAAATCAATATAGTATAGATAAATATAATAATTTATTATCCAAGCCATATGGACTTATATTAGTTGTAGGGCCAACTGGAAGTGGTAAGACAACAACACTATATTCTATGCTAAACCAATTAAATGATACAGAAACAAATGCATTGACAATAGAAGACCCTGTGGAATACGAATTAGAAGGTATAAACCAAAGTCAGATAAATTCTAAGGCAGGTCTTACTTTTGCAAGTGCATTAAGGGCGTTTCTAAGACAGGACCCAGATGTAATAATGGTTGGAGAGATAAGAGACCTTGAAACAGCAGAAATAGCAGTTAGGGCATCACTAACAGGTCACTTAGTTTTAAGTACACTACATGCAAATACTTCTGCAGGTGCTATTGCAAGACTTATTGATATGAGGGTAGATAATTTCTTAATAACATCTTCATTAGTAGGGGTTATATCTCAAAGGCTAGTTAGAAAAATATGCACTGATTGTAGGGAAGAATATATAGCTGAGGCCAGGGAGAAACAAATATTAGAATATGACTTAAACGAAGAACTTAGTCTGTATAGGGGAAAAGGCTGTGATAAGTGCAATAACACTGGGTATAAGGGAAGAATAGGGATATATGAAATAATGGAATTAACCAATCCTATTAAGGATGTTATAGATAACGGTGGAAAAGAAGACGAGATATTCCAAATGGCCAAACAACAAGGAATGTTGACTATGAAAGACGATACAGTTCAAAAGGTTATAAATGGGATAACAACTGTACAAGAATTGCTTAGAGTTACATTTATAAGTGAGTAAGGGAAGGTATTTAAATGAACGAATACAAATATAAAGCTTTGTCACCTAATGGAACCAAAGTTAATGGAATAATTAGTGCTGAGAATCTAAAAGAAGCAAGAAATACATTAAAAAGTAGAAAATTAATAGTAGTAAATATAGAGGAAACTAAAAAGAAAAGTGCTGTTTCTTTATTTGGGATTAAGGCAAATTCATTTGGGAAAAAGCTAAAGTTAAATGAAGTCAGTCACTTTTGCAAACAATTTTCAATAATAATATCATCCGGGGTAAACAGTGTAGTAGGTCTTGAAACTTTAGCAAAAAGATCAAAAAATAAGATTCTAAAAGAAGAGCTAAATAAGATAATCAGTGGAATAAAAATGGGGACTACTATATCTGAAGCTATGCTTCAAGATGGATCTAAATTCCCAAAGTTACTTGGGGCTATGATATCTACTGGGGAAGCAACAGGTACATTAGAAGAAGTACTAAAAAGCATGTCTGTGTTTTATGAAAGGGAATATAGAATTAGACAAAAAGTAAAGAATGCATCAACATATCCAACTATAGTAGTTTCCTTAACTGGAGCCATGTTGTTTATATTTTCGAGTTTTGTAATGCCTAATATGATGGAAACGGTTATACAAACAGGAGCAGAGCTTCCGCTTATTACTAAGATAGTTCTAGGATTTTCAGATTTTATGAGTAGTTATTGGTATATGGTATTAGCTGGAATAATAGTAGGTTTTTACTTTTTAAGAACTTATATAAAAACTCCAGCAGGAAGATATCAAAAGGATATTTTTTTAAACAAAATACCTGTAGTAAGTAAATCATTAAGTGATATTGTTGCTATGAGATTTTCTAGGGCGTTATATCTATTTACATCTTCTGGATACCCAATGCTTCAGGGGTTAGATTATATAAAGGAAAACATGAACAATGCTATAGCTGAAAAGGCTATAGCTAATGCTAAAGAAGGATTGACAAAGGGGGAATCTTTGGCAGACAACATAGAAAAAGCTAATTACTTTGACCCAATATTAGTTCAGATGATATCAGTAGGTGAACAAACAGGTCAATTAGAAACTATTATAAAGCAGATGGCTGATTTTTATGAACAAGAAGCAGAAATAGGATTGAATAAACTAGTATCTATGATAGAGCCTATTTTGATAATAGTAGTTGGAATAATAGTAGCTACATTAGTAATATCAATATTTTTACCAATGATGAGTGTATATGATGCAATTTAGGAGGAGTATATAGAAGATGTCGAAGCTTTATATATCGTATTATGGAGACTATGTTTCCATCGTTGAAGGGGCATATAACAAAAAAACAAAAAAGTATGTCATAGAAGAAAGTATGTTTGTGCCCTTATTACAGGATGATGAAACAGAGGATAGAGAAGAACAAAAATATGATTCACTTAAAAGAGCATTAACTACTAAAAACTTTAAAAGTAAAAAGGTAGTTCTGTGCTTAAGCACTAAGGATATAATAGCTAAAGATATAAAGATTCCAAAAGTAGGTTCTAAGGACTTAGATTCTATTATGAATATGGAAATGGATGATATTATATCTTTGGATAAGGATGAGTATGTACTTTCTTATGAGGTATTAAATGAAATAGAAGAAGACGGAAACCAGATGTTAGATATATTGGTGGCTGCAGCAAGAAAAGATAAGGTCAATGAAATTATAGATGTTTTGGAAAAATGCAAGCTGCAAGTTGAGTCTATTGATGTACTTCCTAATTCTTATATAAAAATTTTAAAGCAAATAGAATATAAGGATATTATGATTGTAAATTCAGGTCCTTATGGAACTATGATATCGATTTATAAAAATGACTCGCTATTTATTTATGATTATATACCGATAAAAATCGATGATAACTTTGATTATATGAAATCTTTATCTCTTGTAGATGAAGCAAAGGGACTTATAAATTATTATTCTTCTAGAAATTTTGGTAAGGTAGTTGATAGTATAGTTTTATTGGGAGAAGGCGCAAACAATCCAGATATAAAAAAGGCTTTTGAATATTCATTCCAAAGTGAAGTTATATTTGGAATAGACAAATTATATGATATAAAAGAAGATATAGAAAATATATTTAATATTTCGGATGCTAGTTTATATGTTGAAAACCTAGGTATGATGTTAAGAGGAATAGAAAAAAGAACTTATACTGAAATGAATCTAATTCCTGATGAAATGAAAGCAAAGCAAAGAAAAAAGAAAATCGCTGCTAAAGCATTAGCTTTGACTCCTATAATAGCGGCACTTATATTATCACCGTATATAATATTTGGTTTATTAAATAAGTCTAATACACAAAAGTTACAAGAAGTTAATAATGAAATTGCTATGGCAAAGGAAGATGCAAAAGAAGCTGACGACTTACAAGAGAGAATAAATTTAAAGAAGAAAGAATTAGAACAATATGATATGCTTCTTGGAAATCAAATAAGTTGGGGAAGAGTATTAAGTGATATAGATAAGGCTATACCTTATAGAGCTGAGCTTACTAATTTGAGTTTTAAATATGAAGAAAAGGCAAAAGATGACTCAGAGGGCAAAAAAAATACTGAGAATACACAAGCTGAAAACAACAATGAACAGAATACCAATAATCAAGAAACGGTTACAAATGAAGGTGATAAAGAAACACCTGTATATAAACAAATACCAAATGTAGTTACTATAGAGGGCAGGACAAGAACTTCTGATTTAGTAGGTAAGTTTGTATATGGCCTGACTAAGCTTGAATATTTTGAATCTGTAAAATTAGATAATATAACTAAGGATGAGAATGGACAGAAATTTTCTATAAAGGCATATATGAAAGAAGGTGCGATTATACATGAATAAAGACATATTAAATCAAGAAATAAGTATAAAAAATGTAGCTATAATAGCACTTGTCTTAGGAAGTTTATTTGTATATGGCTACCTTCTTTTATATCCTAAATACACAGAATATAAAACTGTCAGAGATAATCTGAATGCTGTTGAAACTGAGTTAAATTCTTATAAGCAAAAAGTAACAGATATACCAAGATTGCAAGATGAATTAGCTAGCACAAATTCACAGTTAAGTACAAAGAGTAGAAGATTAAACTACGATATGGAAAATGGGATGTTTTTAATAGGGCTTTCTGACTATATGAAGGATTTTAATGTTAAGTTAGATGAATATACTGTAGCTGAACCTATAAAATATGAAACTTTTTATGCCATACCAACAACATTAAAAGTAACAGGTAATTATAGATATATAAGAGAAGTTATGTATTATTTAGAAGAACAGAAAAATATGACTCAAATATTAGATTATGAAATGGTTTTAGCTGAACCTGAAGAAGCGCCTGCAACAGTTACTACAACACTACAACCAGATGGAAGTGAAATAACTGTTCCGGGACCTACTCAGATATCTAAGCCAAATGGAGATATAACTGCTACTTTTAAACTTATGGTGTACTCAGCTAATGACCCTACACTTGAGTTAAACACATCGAATCCTAGCAAATGGAAACCGGGTAAGTTCAATCCGTTTGTTCCAACTGTAGATCCACCTGTTAAGTATATTGCGCCAGTAAATAATAATTATAATGCAGACCAAGAGGATGTGGATTATAGTGAAAGCAAATAATAAAGGGTTTACTTTAATAGAAGTATTAGTAGCTATGGGTATAATTATGCTCATAGCTATGGCTTTTTTCGGTATTAATAATATGAGTATAAAGGTTAATGCCAAAAATGAAAAAGATATACAGGCTATGAACATAGCTCAAAGTGTAATGGAAGATGTAAGAGGCTATATAAAAGAAGGTATAAAATCCAAGTATATTATTAAAGAGGTATATACTGGAGATGAGAAAATAGACCTTAATGGATATGCAAAAGTGTTTACTGAAGAAACTGGAAATGAAGCATATACTATAAATATTAAGATAGATAGAGAAAATGTAGAGAGTAGATTATATACGATAATAGTAAAGGTATCATCTAAAAATAGTAATAAGAATACTGAGCTTGTAACTCAAATATTTGAAATGTAGACTGAGTGTAAGGAGATATTATATTGAATAAAAAAACATTAAGTGAAAAAGGATTTACACTAGTAGAAGTAATAATATCATTGGCTATACTTATTGTAGTTGTATCAATAACCTATATGGTTTTAAATAGCTCTAATAAGTTGTTGAATACCCAAAAAAATACATCTAATATACAACAAGGTATAAATTTGACTACAAGATACCTAACTAAAGACCTAGAAAAATCAATAAGCTTTACAGAAACTAATCCAAAAAATTCGGGGAATGGTTATATAATTATGGATAAAGAATCTTATAATTATCAGTATAATATAAAAAATTATAATAACACCATATTCACTTATGATGTGAGGATAAGTAAAAAGGGAGATAAGTATTTCTATTCATTAGATAGAATCAATGGTAGTAGTGTGATAAATATAATATCGAACCAAGCTATAAAATCTAACAAAATTAACTGGACTACAAATATAGAAATACCTTTTGAAATAAAAAATGAGATAGCAAATAACAATAGTTTGTATAATGTATATATAAGATACCTAGATAAAAATCAAGGTAAATCTTATGGGTTTAAGGTATATAAAAGAACAGATAGAATAGAAACCTTTGAATAGGGGGATAGTTCTCGTGAAAACTATAGGAAATAAATTTAAAAATAGTAAGGGTTCTGCTTTAATACTAGTAATCTTTACGATGCTAATGATTACAGCAGGAGTTGGGATAGTATCAATGCAGGTAAATAATCAAATTATATCTAATAAAAATAGAAGTAATGTATCTGAACAAACATACTTAGCTGAAGCAGGTGTAGAAAAGACGATAACAGAAATATATAAAGCTATAGATGCGCGTTTGATCAATTTAGAGAAAAATACAGAACCAAAGACTAATGCAAATAGTTATATCGCCTATTGCTTAAAAGAATCAGAGAAGTATTTTACAAGGGCTAAAGATAATATACCTCCGGGACACAAGCAGTATAGTACAGATACAATAAATACTATACTAAGTAATGTAAATAGCGCTATGGGTAAAGATGAAAAACTATTAGACATAACAAATGATATACAACCAATTATAGATAATACAACTAAGCTAAAAGGTGAAAATTGGTATAAAGGAGTAGGTAAGAATAATAAAAAGGGAATAGATTACAATGTTGACATGGGAATGTACTATGCTGAATTGGCAAAAGGAGAATTAAGCCATATAAGAAATATAGATAGTCATAGATCTACTTTGCATACAAAGGGAAGTAGTCAAAGCGGTGAAGATAGAATACTATACTTATCACAGGCAGAATTAAATGATATTACCAACTTGTTGCTTAAGTTTAGAAATGAGAAAGTAGCCAATGACAACTTCATCTCATTAAGTGAATTTAATGAGAGCCCATCAGAAAGAGACAGTGAGTATAACCAACAATCGTTATTTAACTATATAGATATCCTAAACCGAGAGTTAACTTTGAGCAATATAAATAGTGGGAACGTAAAACTAAAGTATATATTAGATAAATTGGCAGAAATTAAAAGAATTGTTAATGTGTATTTAAAACCTCAAGGCAATAGCAAGAAACCTGATATAAGTCCAATAAATAATATGGAGACAAAATTAAAAGAATCAACAACCTATTTATCAAATAAAGAGTTATTAGATAAAACGATTGAATATTTATCTATATCTAGTACTAAAATCGGAGCATTTGAGGAGAGTCCAGCAAAAAATAAGATAGTAGAAGAATCACAAATAATATCATATATAGAAACCGATATAAAGGGAGATATAAAAAAATTAGAAGGAAAATTAAACCCAAGTAACACGAGTGACTTAAATAATTTAATATTAAATATAAATAATATCTTAGATAAATTAGTTAAGCTACAGGCAGACATTGGTAATTTAAAACTCAAAGGGAACCAAGATGTACCTAGAGTTAGTGAAATCTATGATGTTGAGAAATACTTAATAGAGATAAAATGTAACCTAGGGGTTCCAAATACCTATATAAATGAGAATAGAACTATCACAGGGAGATTCGAACTGCCTCCAGAAACATATGATAGAATAACAATACCTGGTGGTGAATATAAAATAAATGAAAAGCCTGCTTATATAACAGATGCAGTAACACTTGATATTATTGTTATTAAGGATAGATATATATACAATAATAATTCTAATGATTATGTAGATATTATAAGAGAAGTAAGACCTATAACTAGCGATATAGTAGCACGTGATTATAGTAAGAAAAGCGGAATACAGGCTAATGTTACATTTTATATTACAGAATTTAATGGTGGAAAGACGTTTAAGGTATATGACCATAAGGTAAATTCTTGGGAGGAAAAGTAGGAGGAAACATGAATATATTTGATTTACTAAAGAAGGCAATAGAGATAGGGGCTTCTGATATTCATATAACAGTGGGTTCAAAGCCTTTAGTTAGATCTAAGGGGAGATTTGTTAATTTAAGTGAAGATATAATAACACCTAAAGATGCTGAGTCTATGGTTAAAGAAATTGCTGGAGATGTTAACTTTTCTAGAGTACTAGAAAATGGTGAGGCGGACTTTTCGGCATCTCTTGAAACTGGGGAGAGATTTAGGGTTAATGCATATAAGCAAAAGGGAAATTTCGCCCTTGCTATAAGAACTATAACTTCTGAAATACCAACTTTTGATAAGTTAGGACTTCCAAGTGTTATAAGTACTTTTGCAAATAAACATAAGGGGTTGGTTCTTGTTACTGGGCCTACAGGAAGTGGGAAGAGTACTACTCTTGCAAGTATAATAGATATGATAAATGAGACTCGTGAAGCTCATATTATAACTTTGGAAGATCCTATAGAGTATGTTCACAATCACAAGAGAAGTATTGTGAATCAAAGGGAAATAGGTAGTGATTCAAATAGTTTTGCAAGTGCTCTTAGGGCTGCTCTTCGTCAAGATCCAGATGTTATATTAATAGGTGAGATGAGAGATCCTGAGACTATTTCTATAGCTTTAACTGCCGCTGAAACTGGTCACTTAGTTTTTTCTACTCTTCACACTGTTGGAGCTGCTAAGACTATAGATAGAATTGTAGATGCCTTTACTCCAGAGCAACAACAACAAGTAAAGACTCAACTTTCTATGGTTTGTGAAGGCGTTGTATCTCAACAACTTATACCAACTAGAGATGGAAGTGGTAGAGTTGCAGCTGTTGAGGTTATGGTTGCAAACGCAGCTATAAGAAACCTTATTAGAGAAGGTAAGACTTATCAAATAGGCAACTCTATACAAACAGGTGCAAAGCAAGGAATGCAATCTATGGATCAACAGTTAATAGACCTTCATAAAGCAGGAAAAATAAGTAGAGACAGTGTTTTAAGCCGTTGTGCAGACTATGAATATACATCGAGAATGATGGGTGGCGGATATTAATGGATGGTTTTATGTTGTTTGGTTATATTTATTGTCTTATTGTAGGAATATGTATGGGAAGTTTTTTCAATGTTTGTATATACAGAATTCCAGGAGGAGAGTCTATAGTATCTCCTCCTTCTCATTGTTATAATTGCAATACAAAGTTAAGAAGTATTGATTTGGTACCTGTATTTAGTTATTTGTTTTTAGGAGGTAAATGTAGGTATTGTGGCACTAAGATATCTTTTAGATATCCAGCTATAGAGCTTTTAACTGGAGTTCTATATTTATTGGTGTTTTCAGTTTATGGTTTTAGTATGCAAAGTTTATACTATATTTTCTTAGCATCATTATTAGTTATTATAAGTTTTATTGATTTAGACCATTTTATAATACCTGATAAATTACTTATTATTGGAGCTGTATTTGGATTAGTCTTCAATTTATTAGGTTATGGTATACCTTTTTTAGACGGTATATATGGAGCTTTAGTTTCTGTGGGACTTCTTTTATTTATTTTATTATTAGAATTTATTATAAAGAAAGAGTCTATGGGCGGAGGAGATATAAAACTTCTTGGGATGATAGGTATTTTCCTAGGTCTAAAATATACTATATTGACAATAATACTAGCTATATACATTGGAGCCATATATGGGATTTTAGTTATTATATATAGTAAGATTAGGAAGATAAAATATAATGCTATGATACCATTTGGACCTTTTATTTCTTTTGGTGCTATTATGTCACTGCTCTATGGAAGTAATATAATAGACTTTTACTTTAAATTTATGATGTAAGGTAGGAAAAAGCCTACTATTGCTATAATTATTATGATATACATAATTTTATTTGGAGTTTTAATATCTTTAGTTACAAATATATCTATATATAAAATTTGTAAAGATATAGATAAAAATAAAACTAGAGACACTTTGGTAAACCTAGTCACAGTTGTTTTGCTTATTCTTATATATAGCAAATACAAATTTAGTTTTGAATTTTTCAAGTATTCTGTGCTAATATATTTCTTAATGGTAATATCTATAATTGATTATTATACAACCTACATATACGATGTAGTTATTATAGGTGGGATATTGATAGGGATGATATTCTTAGTAATATCATATTTTTCAGGATATCAATATGCCACTTATTTGCATGGAATGGTATTTGGCATAATATCTTCAAGTCTTTTAATACTCTTGACTAGATCTATGGGTTGGGGAGATGTTGAAGTATATGCACTTTGCTGTTTGTATATAGGATTTGATTATAGTTTGATTATGATGATGTTGTCTTTTATAGTTGGAAGCATTTATGGAATTTGCAGTATAATTTTAAAGGACAAGTCCAAAAAGGATATTATTCCATTTGCGCCAAGTATAGCTATAGCAACAATATTAGTTGTATTAACAGAATATGGTATACTCAATTGGTATATAAGTAAAATAATTTAATTTAATATTGCAAAAAATACAATAATCGCATAAAGGAGGAGACAAAATGTATGTAATAGTAGGATTGGGAAATCCAGGAAAACAATATGAAAATACAAGACACAATGTGGGTTTTAATTTAATAGATATATTAGCTAAAGAACATAGTATACCAGTAAATAAAATCAAGCATAAGGCCTTAATTGGTGAAGGTAGAATAGGAAGCGAAAAGGTACTATTAGTTAAGCCTCAAACATATATGAATTTAAGTGGTGAAACTTTAATCAGTATATTTCAGTACTATAAAGTTGAACCTGAGAATATAATAATAATATACGATGATATTGATTTGGATGTAGGCAAGCTTAGAATAAGGAAAAAAGGAAGCGGTGGAACTCACAATGGAATGAGATCTATAATAAAATGTCTAGGATTTGATAATTTTCCGAGAGTTAGGATAGGTGTTTCAAAGCCCGAACACGGACAAGACCTAGCATCTTTTGTGTTGTCAAAATTCCGAAAAGATGAAGTAGAAGATTTACAAGAAGCTCTAGAAAGGGCCGCATTAGCCATAGAAACTACCATAAAGGACAATTTAGACTTGGCTATGAATAAATATAATGGATAGATGAAAGGAAGATTTCTATGAATGATGTTTTCATATATCCTTTGCAAAATTCAAAGGAATATAAAGATATAATTAAATCTGTTAAAAGCAAAAAATCATCATTACTTATAAATGGCCTTGTACCTGTTCAAAGGCCTCATATAACTTATGCCATGTTTAAGGATTTAAATAAGCAAACATTAGTTATAACGCATAGTGATTTGGACGCAAAAAAAGTATATGAAGATTTGGTTTTTTATGCAAAGGATAAGGTAGAATATTTAGGATTTGAAGATATATATTTTTATTATTTAGATGCAAAAGACAGAAAAGAAGAAGCAAAAAAGTTAAAGGTTCTTTTAAAGCTTTCTAGGGGAGAAGATATAATACTTGTTACTTCAATAGAAGCTGTTATGAGAAAGTATATGCCAAAGGAGACTTTGAGAGAAAATATATTCTCATACAAAATTGGAGAGGTAATAAATATAGAAAACCTTGTAAATAAGTTAGTAGCACTAGGATATGAAAGGGTTTCAAAGGTAGAAGGGTTCGGTCAGTTTAGTGTAAGAGGTGGAATAATAGATATATTCTCTCTAGAATACGACAACCCTATACGTATAGAATTGTTTGATGATGAAATAGATTCTATAAGAACATTTGATGTATTTACTCAAAAATCAATAGAAAAAATAAATAACTTTGAAATAACACCTTCTAGAGAATTTATATATCCAAAAGATATAAATTTATCTATTGACAGAATGAAGGCTGATATAAAGAAAGATACATGTGATGATATATACTCTAATTTAGAAAAGATAAATAATCATATATATTTTGATGGAGTTGAAAATTATATAGATTATATATATACACAAGAAAATAAGAGTATATTTTCTTATTTGAAAAAAGATGCAATTATAATGTTTAACGATATAACTAGAATAAAAGAAAAGTGTGACAATTATATAGATGAATTTAGGGACAACTATAAGGTGAATTTAGAAAGAGGCTTAGCACTGAAATCACAAGGAAAGCTTCTTTATCATTATATAGACTTAGAACATTTAGTCGATGATAGATTTGTAATATTAAATTCACTTTTACCTAAATCTATAAAAGACTTTAACATAAAATCTATAGTAAATTTCGATTGTAGAGAAGTTGCAACGTTTAACGGGAAACTAGAACTTATAGGCGATGAAATTAAGTATCTAAGACACAATGGATACAAGGTTATACTTTCAACTAATACATTTGATAGAGCTCAAAAATTATATGAAGATTTGTTAAACATGGACATAGAGACAGTACTTTTAAAAGACAGAAATTCTGATATAAAATCATCTCAAGTTATAATAACTTCAGGTAATATATCATCAGGTTTTCAATATAACTCTATAAAATTTGCAGTTATAACTGACAAAGAAATGATAGGGGTACACAAAAGAGTAAATACTGGTAAATCTAAGAAAAATAGAAAAGGTCAAAAAATAGATACATTCTTAGATTTAACAATAGGAGACTATGTTGTACATGAAAATCATGGTGTAGGTAGATATGTAGGAATAGAACAGATATCTGCAAATAACACAAAAAAGGACTATTTAAAAATAGTTTATGCAGCTGCTGATAATCTATATGTTCCTATAGATCAAATGGATAAAATCCAAAAGTATATAGGTGCAGATGCAGAAAAAGTAAAACTAAACAAGCTAGGAAATAGCGAATGGAGTAAGGCTAAGGCTAAGGTCAAAAAAGAAATAGAAGATATGACTAAGGACCTTATAGAACTTTATGCCAAAAGAGAAAAAGTAAAAGGATATAAGTTTAGCGAAGATACACCTTGGCAAAGTGAGTTTGAATCATTATTTCCATATCAAGAAACAGATGATCAATTAAATTCAATTATAGATACAAAAAAGGATATGGAAGACGATAAGGTTATGGATAGGCTAATATGTGGAGACGTTGGATATGGTAAGACAGAAGTTGCAATAAGAGCTGTATTTAAGGCTTGTATGGAACAAAAGCAAGTTGCATTTTTGGTTCCAACTACTATACTTGCACAACAACATTACAACACAATAAAGGAAAGATTCAAAGACTATCCTATAAGAGTTGAAGTACTAAGTAGATTCAAAACTCCAAAGCAACAAAAGCAAATAATAGAAGATACTAAAAAGGGTCTAGTTGATATAGTCGTAGGTACTCATAGAATAATATCTAAAGATATTGTATTTAAGGACTTAGGACTTGTTGTAATAGATGAAGAGCAAAGATTTGGTGTTAAAGATAAGGAAAAGTTAAAAAAGATAAAGTCTACTGTAGATGTACTTACTTTGTCAGCTACACCTATACCTAGAACTCTTCATATGTCATTAAGTGGTATAAGAGACATGAGTGTTATAGAAGAACCACCTCAAGAGCGTCATCCAGTTTTAACATACGTTGCAGAAGGAAAAGAAAGTATAATACAAGATGCTATAGAAAGAGAATTGGCTCGTGGTGGTCAGGTATTTTTCGTATATAATAGAGTACAAGATATAGATGAAAAAGCTAGTATGATAAAAAGATTAGTACCAGATGCAAATGTTGCTGTAGGGCATGGAAAGATGACTGGTAGAAATCTAGAAAATATAATATTTGGATTTTTAAATAAGGAATATGATGTTCTTGTATGTACCACTATAATAGAAACTGGAATGGATATATCAAACGCTAACACTATTATAGTTTATGATGCAGATAAAATGGGTCTTGCACAACTTTATCAATTAAGAGGTAGAGTTGGTAGAAGTACAAGACAAGGTTATGCATATTTTATGTATGAAAAAGACAAAGTATTAAGTGAAGTAGCAGAAAAAAGGCTAAAGGCGATAAAGGAATTCACTGAATTTGGATCTGGATTTAAAATAGCCATGAGAGACTTAGAAATAAGAGGGGCTGGTAATATACTTGGACCTCAACAACATGGACACATGGCTGTTATAGGGTACGATTTATATGTAAAAATGTTAAATGAAGCTATAAGAAAAGTAAAGGGAGAAGATGTAACACAAGAATTAGAAGTTGAAATAGATTTAAGTGTAAATGCATATATACCTGGAACATATATAACAGATGAGCTTACTAAAATAGAAATGTACAAAAAAATAGCTTCTATAGAAAGTAAAAAGGATATGTATGAAGTTGAAGAAGAATTAGAAGATAGATTCTCAGACCTTCCTACTCCAGTAAAAACTTTGCTATCTATAGCATATATAAAATCTATGTGTAAAAAGCTAAAGGTAGAAAGTATAAAGCAATCTAAAGATCAAATATTCTTAAAACCTCAATATGTTCACAGAACTAAAGAAAAAAACCAATACAAAATGGTTAAAGAAATTGAAGAGTTACTAGAAAAAATGTTATAATTTACCTAATTGTTTTATAAAACTAAGGAAGAGGTGCATGAATTGAAAAAAATACTATCTATAATAACGGCTTCCGTATTGGCAATATCAATGACAGCGTGTACAGGGCAAAAGAGTCCAGTGGCCACTGTAAATGGAAAAGATATAACTTTAGAGAAGTATCAAAATACTCTTAATGCATATAAAGTTACTTTTGAAAATATGTATGGAAAAGATGTATGGAATCAACAAGTAGAAGGAGATAAAACTCGTGGAGATGAGTTCAAAGAAGATATACTAAACAGAATGATTCAAGATGAGTTAATTTATCAAAAGGCAGAAGAGAAAAAGCTAGTACCTTCTGATAAAGAAGTAAATGAGCAATTTGAAGAGTTCAAAAAAAGTATTGGTGATAACGGAGAATATATGAAATCTCTAAAAGATGCTGGTATAGATGAGGCATTTTTGAAGGATCAAATGAAAAAAGATGTAGCTATACAAAACTATAGTACAGAGTATATTAAAAATATTAAAACTAGTGAAGATGTTTTAAATAAATATTATAACGATAATAAAGAAGAATTTAGAAAAGAAGAAGTTAGGGCATCTCATATATTAATATCTACTCAAGATGCTGAAGGTAAGCCTCTTGCAGATAAAGAAAAAGCTGAAAAGAAAAAGAAGGCTGAAGATATACTTGCAAAAGTAAAAGCAGGAGAAGATTTTGCAAAACTTGCAAAAGAGAATTCTGAAGATCCAGGGTCTGCTAAAAATGGTGGAGATTTAAATTTCTTTGGAAAAGGTGTAATGGTTCCTGAGTTTGAAAATACAGCATTTAGTTTAGAAAAAGGGAAAATATCTGATTTGGTTGAAAGTCAATTTGGATATCATATAATTAAGGTTACGGATAAAATAAACGAAATTAATCCTTTTGCAGAAGTAAAGGATCAAATTAAAGAAAAAATAGAACAAGAAAAGTTTAATGAACATATAAATGAATTACAAAAGAAAGCTAAAACAGAAAAAAATGAAGATGTTATAAAAAGTGTAAAATTATAATGATCGGAAGAAAAACCTATATATTTCTATATATAGGTTTTTTTTGCATATTTTTTTTATAACTGGTAAAAAATATATTCAAAGTTATTTATGGAGGGATGATCATAAAATGAGAGCAACAGGAATAGTTAGAAGAATAGATGATCTTGGTAGAGTTGTTATACCAAAAGAAATTAGAAAAACTTTGAGAATTAGAGAAGGAGACCCTCTTGAGATATTTACAGCTAAAGATGGAGAAGTAATACTTAAAAAATACTCTCCAATAGGTGAATTGAATGAGTTCTCTCAAGAGTATGCAGAAACCCTAGGAGAAACTGTAGGACATGGTGTTTTAGTAACAGATTTAGATAGCATAATAGCTGTATCAAAGCTTCCAAAAAAAGATTATAAAGAAAAAAGCATAAGTAAAGAACTAGAAGATATTATTGAAAATAGAACGAGCTGTTTTGTAAAAGACAATAAAATAATACCTATACACAAAGACGACTCAATGGAATATAAACAACAGATAATCATGCCTATAGTAAGTACATCAGGAGATTGCATAGGATCGATTATATTAGTAGCAAAAGAAAATGATAACTTAACAGATAGTGATGAAAAGTTATTAAAGGTAGCTGTCAACTTCTTAGGTAAACAAGTTCAATAATATTGAGGAATGTAGGCCCTGGAAATAGGGTCTTTTTTCCGTTCTTTTTTGCAACAAAAAACATATTATATTGAAGTAATAAACATAAATATGGTATATTAGAATTTGTTATCTATATAAATATGGAGGAAAAACTATGAGTACCAAATCTAATAAAGATTCATTTTTAAAAGGTGCATTCATACTTGGGGTAGCTGGTATCGTAGTTAAGATAATAGGTGCTTTCTTTAGAATACCTCTTGGAAACTTAATAGGAGCTGAGGGTATGGGGTATTATCAAGCAGCATACCCTGTGTACGTATTATTCTTAACTTTAGCGACAGCAGGATTTCCAACAGCACTAGCAAAACTAGTATCAGAAAAAATAGCTTTTGGAGATTATGTAGGTGCACATAAGGTATTTAAAGTATCTCATAATGTGCTATTTATAACTGGTATTGTTGCATTTTGTATATTCTTCTTTGGGGCTGATTTTATAGTTACAGAGATACTACATAACCCTAATGCATATTATGCTATGTTAGCTATAGCACCATCATTATTATTCGTACCTGTAATGTCTTCTTATAGAGGATATTTTCAAGGTAGAAGAGAAATGACACCTATAGCATTATCTCAGATAAATGAGCAGTTTATAAGGGTTATTTTGGGACTTGGATTAGCTTATATATTCATGAGTACAAAAGGGTCTCAATTAGGTGCTGCTGGAGCAATATCTGGTGCTACTTTTGGAGCACTAGCAGCAATGATATACTTAATTTGGGTTTATTTTAGAAAAAATAAGATTATTAAAAGTGAGATAAAAAGCGTTCAAAATACTAAAGATGAAACAACATGGAATATACTAAATAAATTACTTGTTATAGCTATTCCCATAACTATAGGAGCTTGTGTTATACCTTTGGTTAATACATTGGACTCTATAATAGTTATAAGAAGGCTAGAAGTTGCTGGATATAGTTATGAGCAAGCTAATGCATTGTTTGGACAGTTAACAGGTATGGCAATGTCAATAATAAATATGCCATCTGTTATAACTATGTCTCTTGCTATGAGTTTGGTTCCAGCAATATCTCAATCTTATGCAACAAGAGATTTAAAATCAGCTCAAAAGGAAATTAAAACAGGTGTAAAGGTTACTTTATACATGGTATTGCCAGCTGCATTTGGATTGGCATCACTTGCAACGCCTATAATGCAGTTATTGTTCCCTAATGAGCCAGCATCTATAGGAACAATATTATTTGTATTAACTCCTGCAGTAGTGTTCTTAGGGCTTATACAAACCCTTACAGGGGCTCTACAAGGTATGGGCAAACCTATGATACCTGTTTTAGGATTAGGGTTAGGGATGGTATTTAAAGCCGTTATGAGTTATGTTTTAACAGCTATACCAGAAATAAACGTAGTAGGTTCAGCACTTGGTACGGTAACAGCTTATTTAATAGCGGCAGCTGTAGATATATACTATGTTAAAAAGTTTAGTAAGGTTAAGTTCTCTGCAAAGGAATTTGTAATTAAGCCATTAATAACTGTTATAGTTATGAGCTTAGTTGTTATTCTTTCTTACATGGGTCTGGGAGGACTTGTTGGAAGTAAAATAGCAACTGTAATATCCATAGCTATAGGGGCATTAGTATATGTAGTAATGATATTTGCAATAGGTGGAATATCAAAAGATGAACTACTTAAGATGCCAAAAGGTGAAAAATTATATAAAATACTTAAAAAAGCTAAATTAATGAGATAAAATAGAATAGATATATGTATATATTGGAAATACTTATATAAGTATTTCCTTTATTTTTGATCAAGGTCCCAACTGGGTCGTTGGCGATATGAGCGTAGCGAATTTTCGCAACACAAAAAGGAGTGGAATTATGGGCAAAATCACCATAGTAGGACTTGGACCAGGAGAGTACAATCTTATTAGCCAAGGAGCACTAGAATCTATAAAAAATAAAGAAAACGTATATTTTAGAACAATAAAGCATCCAATAATTGACCAGTTTGATGATAGCATAAAATACGTAGGATTAGATCATTTTTATGAAAGTGAAGAAGACTTCGAAAAGGTATATGAGAATATATCAAGGTTTATTATAGAAAAGGCTAAAGATGATGATATAGTATATGCAGTTCCTGGGCATCCTAGGGTCGCTGAGAACACCGTTTCCATTATTGAAGGCAAAGCTAAGGAAAGTAATATAGAATTAGAAATTATACCATCTATGAGCTTTTTAGATGCAATGTATAATTATCTAGGAGTAGACCCTGTACATGGATTTAGTCTTATAGATGCACTACAGATACAAAATTCGTATATAGATATCAAAAGCTCAACTATAGTAACACAAGTTTATGATAGACTGACAGCGTCTAATGTAAAGCTATCTTTAATGGAATATTACAATGATGAGCAAGAAATATGTATAATTAGAGCTGCAGGTGTTAAGAATCTAGAAAGTAAGAAGTTTGTTAAATTATATGAATTAGATAGAAGTGAAAATAACTTTGATTATTTGACTAGTTTATATATACCCAAGTCTGATGAAGAGATATACAATAATGTATTACATTTAGAAAATATAGTATCTAGACTAAGAGCTCCTAATGGATGCCCTTGGGATGCAGAACAAACTCACCAGAGCCTTAAAAAGCACATAATAGAAGAGGCCTATGAGCTTGCACAGGCAATAGATAATGATGATATAGATGAAATGATAGAAGAGCTAGGAGACATACTTTTACACGTAGTATTCCATGCTCAAATAGGACAAGAAGAAGGATATTTTGATTTGAAGGAAATTATAGCATCTATATGCAATAAATTGGTATATAGACATCCTCATGTATTTGGAGAAGCTAAATATGAAAAAGATGAATACGACAAAACATGGGAAGAACTAAAGAAACAAGAAAAAGGAGAACAAACTATAACAGAAAGTTTAGTAAGAATACCTAAATATCTTCCTGCGTTGACTAAAGCCCATAAAGTTCAACATAAAGCTGCATTAGTTGGCTTCGATTGGGATAATATAGAAGATGTATACAAAAAAATACAAGAAGAATATAAAGAATTACTTGACGAATGTAAACTTGGGAATATACAATACATACAGGAAGAATTAGGAGATTTAATATTTTCTATAGTAAATCTAGCTAGATTTTTAGATTTAGATCCTGAAGAAGCTTTGAACAAAACTACACAAAAGTTTATAAAAAGATTTAGTTTTATAGAGTATACTGCCATAAAAAGCGGTATGAAGTTAGAAAATATGACATTAGAAGAGATGGACAAACTCTGGAATGAAGCTAAATTAAAAAAATAATCTAAAAAAGAGGAGTTTTGTAAAAAAGCTAGAATTTTACAGTTATGTAAAAATAATAAATTAACATACTTTTAGGGAGGTAACTATCGTGAACAAGGCTGAATTAGTAACAAAAATAGCTGAAAAGAGTGGATTAACAAAAAAGGAATCAGAACAAGCATTAAACGCTTTCATGAGTTCTGTTGAAGAAGCATTAGTTTCTGGAGACAAAGTTCAATTAGTAGGATTTGGAACTTTCGAAACTAGAGAAAGAGCTGCTAGACAAGGTAGAAATCCAAGAAACCCAGAAGAAGTTATAGATATACCTGCTTCTAAAGCTCCAGTATTCAAAGCTGGTAAAGGCTTAAAAGACACTATAAACGCATAATAGTATAATGAATAAAGTGTGGGGTATACCACACTTTTTTTATTATTTATATATAGGAGGTTAAGTTATGAGATTAGATAAATTCTTAAAGGTATCTAGAGTTATAAAAAGAAGAACTGTTGCAAAGGAAGCTTGTGACAAAGGAATAGTTAGCCTAAATGGTAAGGTAGCAAGGGCTTCTACAGAAGTGAATATAGGAGACATACTAGAAATACAATTTGGAGAAAAGAAGGTCAAAGTTAAAGTTTCTGAAGTAAGAGAGCATGTACTAAAAAATGAAGCAAAAGAAATGTATGAGATAATAGAATAAATTCAGAACTCACCTCGTATATTATAAGGAGAAAATAATATACGGGGGGGATACTATGGAACATAATGTGACTATGAAAAACAGAAGTGATTTAGTTGTATCTGGGGTAGAACACATATATTCCTTTAACGATAAGAAGGTGGAAATAAGGACAGTTGCCGGAGATCTTGTAATAGAAGGCGAAAATCTTGACATGGGAAAGCTAAGTATAGATGATAAGATAATATCTGTAAAAGGAACTGTCAACTCAATGGCATATACTAAAGCTAAGAAGCCACAAGAAAGCTTTATAAAAAAGGTGTTTAGATAGTTATGATGCCATTTACAGAGGATATAGTAGTCTTTTTAACAACTATTTATGGTGGAATAATAATAGGACTTATATATGATTTTTATAGGGCAACCAAGAAAAATTTTAAGGTTCCAAAATTATTCACAATAATCCATGATACTGTATTTTGGATTGTTGTAACTATACTAGTATTTGTAACAATAAACGTAGTAGAGTCGTTTGATTTAAGATATTATCATTTTGTGGCATTGGGAATAGGTTATATAATATATTTAAATACAATAAGCAAGTATATATTGTTGTTTTTCACCAAATTACTATATTTAATTACAAGTACCATAGTAACCGTTGTGAAATATCTAGTCGCTATTTTAATCAATTTGTATTACGTTACCATCTACTCTATCCATCTACTATTTGATATTATATTTTATATACCCAATTTAATTTTAAATTTCAGAGGCAAACAAAAAAGCAAGATAAAAGTTAAAAAGCCTAAGAAAGATAATATTAAAAGAAAAAATAAAAAATATAAGAAAAGCAAATTCTAATGAGTAGGTGGGGGAAATGAGCAAAAGAAAAAATTTTACAGGTCAATATGCTGTTATTTATATGTTTTTGGTATTGACTGTTTTGTCTATGGGATATGGTGTTGTAGATCAAATTCTAAAAGTAAGAGAGTATAAAAAAGAAATGGATTCTTTAAGGTCTCAAATCAGTAAGGTCGATGAAGATATAAAAGAATTAGAGGAAAATAAGAAATATATAAACAAAGATGAATACATAGAAAAAATAGCGAGAGAAAAGTTAAGTATGGTTAAACCAGAAGAAATAATATATATAGACATAAACAAAAAGGAGTGAGAACTCCTTTTTTTGAGCGCAGCGAATTTTTTTATTAAAGGAGGAACAAAAGATGAAATTAGGTGCTATAGATATAGGAACAAATTCCATGAGGCTTTTAATAGCAGATTATATTGATGGAAAATTTTATAATAGACAAAAGTTCGTAAATACAACTAGAATAGGTCAAGATGTAGATAGAGAAGGATATATATCTAAAGATGCAATAAACAGAAATATAGATGCATTAAAAGAATTTGTAGATAAATCAAGACAAGAAAACTGTGAGTATATATATGCTATAGGAACATCAGCTCTTAGAGACAGTAAAAATAAAGAAGAATTTCTAAAATTAGCCAAAGAAGAAGCTAATATCGAAGTTGAGATAATAGATGGAAAAGAAGAAGCTAATTTGGGATTCTTAGGTGTATTACAGGGTTTAGAAGAAGCCGATAATATATTAGTTATAGATATTGGTGGAGGATCTACTGAATTTATAGTAGGGAATAAAGAAGGAATAATATTTTCTAAAAGTGAAAATGTTGGAGCACTTAGAATGACAGAAAAGTTTTTAAAATTAGATCCTATAGATGAGATAGAGTTCCAAAATATGGAGAGTTTTATACAAAATAACATTGAAGATACAATAAATAATATTAAGAATAATACTATATCAAAAATAGTTGGTATAGGAGGTACAATAACTACTTTATGTGCTATGAATCAGGAGTTAGAAGTTTATGATATGGACAAAATACACAATAGTAAAATATACATAAAAGAATTAGAAAATATTCTACAAAAAATTAAAAAAATGACAATAAATGATAAAAGAAGATTAAAAGGATTACAGCCAAAAAGAGCGGATATTATAACGGCTGGTGTAGGAATATTGGATAAAATAATGAAAAATATGGAATTTGATAAAATAATTGTAAGTGAATTTGATAATTTAGAAGGATTAATATGTCAAAAGGTAAAAAATATGTCTTAATTTTCTCAATAATTCACTACTTATTATGACAAAAAACTTTCTCCCTTTTTGTTACAATTTGATTAGAAACAAAAAGGGGGGTTTTTATATGCAAAAAAGCATTGCTATAAATACTAAAGGAACGGTAAAAGTAAAGGATTTTTCAAAACTTAATCAAATTAATTCAACTGTTATAATATTATCTCTTATAGGATTTCTTTTGAGTAGGGCTGTTATAGTGGATGCAGTTGCACCACTGGGCATAGCCTACTATCTTTATATATCTAGAGTTAAAAAATATAGTATACCAGTATTTTTATCTGTAGCCTTAGGTATAATGTCTACTGGAAATATTGGACCTCATACTATAAAGTATATGGCGGCACTTGTGTTAATAGGAATATTGACAAAACCTATAAGAAATATAACTTCTATATTCAAAGTTGCATTTATAGGTTTAGTAGTAATGATAATATCAGCTATGGGACAAGCAGTTATAACCGGGAGCTATATGTATGATGTTATAGTTGCTTTGTTTGAAGGGCTAGCTGTATTTGCATTAGTATATATATATTCATTTGGTGTTCCTCTTATAATAAAGAGAGATATGAGAGAAAGTATATCAAATGAAGAAGTAATTGCCTTATCTGTTTTAATAACACTTAGTATAATGGGAATTGGAAATATAGACATATTTGGAATATCAATACAAAAGGTACTATCAACACTTCTTATATTAATATTTGCATATACAGGTGGAGCATCACTAGGAGCATCTACAGGTGTAGTAATAGGGTTAGCTACAATAGTAAATGATATATCATCATCTTTATATATAGGTATATATAGTTTTGCTGGATTACTTAGTGGAGGATTTAGTAAAGTAAATAAATATTTAAGTATATGTGGATATATAATAGGTTGGTCAATAATAATGATATGTACTCAAGGAACACCAGAGTTAGTATCAAGTTTAAGAGAAGTAGTACTTGCTAGTTTGATAATGTTATTAATACCAAATGAAAAATTAACTTATATAGAAAAGTTCACCAAAGGGGTTCTAGGAAGTTACCAAAGTGCAAATGATCACATAAAAAGAGCAAAAGAAATAACTAATAGTAGGTTGATAAGTATGTACAAAACATACGGAGAACTTGCGGATACTTTTGATAAGATAAGAGAAAAGGATAGAATATTAGACCAAAAAGATATAGCAAGTGTTATAGATATGATACAAAATGATGAATGTAGACAATGTGGCATGAAAAGAAGCTGTTGGGATATGAAATTTAACCATACATATACAGCATTTACAAATATACTTCAAATACTAGAAGAAAGAGGAAAAATAGACTATAATAATTTACCTTATAGTTTTAACAAATCATGTATTAAGCCTGAATCAGTTGTAAAAACAGCTAATCATTATTTTAAATTATTTGCACTAGATTACGATTGGAACCAAAGACTTGTGGAAGCTAGAAGGTTGGTATCAAACCAAATAAGATGTATATCTACATCTATAGAAGACCTTGCAAATGATTTACAAACAGGTATGGAATTTGATTTACAAATGGAAAATGATATTTTAGTTGAATTAGATAGAAATAACATAGGTGTCAATAAATTAAATTTCTTAAGAAAAGAAAATGATGACTTTGAAATAACTATAGAAAAAGAAACTTGTTACTCTGGATCTATGTGTGATGAAAAACTTGTAAACATAATATCAGAAATAGTTGGATGTAAACTTTCTGCTCAAAAAGTTGGATGTAGTTCAATTGGTGATAGATGTAAGGTTACTTTAAGTAAGGCTCAAGAATATAACGCTGTAACTGAAGTAGCATATATGTCAAAAGATGGGCACATATACTGCGGAGATAATTATACATATATGGAGATATTCGATGGTAAGTATATGGCTGCATTAAGCGATGGTATGGGAAAGGGTAAAAAGGCATTTGAACAATCATCTGTAACAATAGATATATTAGAAAAGATGATGGAGTCTAGGATAAAAGAAGAGTTAACAATAGATACAATAAATAATATGTTAATGCTTAAATCATCAGAGGAAATGTTCTCAACTCTTGATCTAAGTATAATAGATCTTAAGCAAGGAGAACTTGAAACTGTTAAAATGGGAGCTTGCTCAACTTTTATAAAAAGAGACAAAGGAAATGTAGATGTTATATCATCTTCATCTTTGCCAGTTGGGATACTATCTGAGGTAAAAGTAGATAGAGATAAAAGAAGGATAAAAGACGGAGATTATATAATAATGATGTCAGATGGAATAGTAGATGCGGGAAAAGATAAGAATTTAGGAGATAACTGGCTATATTCATATATAGACAAAATAAATACTACAAACCCAAAAGAAATATCTAAAATGATATTAAATTATGCACTTGATATACAAGATGGAAACATACAAGACGATATGACTGTACTAGTAACGAAGATATGCAAAAATTAACAAAGTAATCCACAAAACTGTTGATAAAAGTGTTAGTATTGTGGATAAGTTATTAACAAAATTTAATGTATAGCATTTGCTATGGAAAACGCTTTACAACTAAGTTCGACATAGAATGATAAAATGAGAACTTAGTTGTAAAAAATTTTTTTTGTGAATAAGTTATTTAAAGATGGGAAATATATTAGTTTAAACGTATGTTTTGAGGAAAACTAAACAAAAAATGTGGATAATGTGAATTAATATGTGTATAAGTTTATGAATAAATAGATAAGAACATGGGAATAATATGGCTGTAAATGTTGAAATTTCTTTTTTTCATGTAGAAATTTGAATGTGGATATGTGGACTAATATGTGTATAACAAATATATACAAGCAAATGAATAATTGAATAATATATGAAATTTTAGCCATCCTATATACTAAGTATACTTAGAGAAAGGATGGCTTTTCTATGAATAAAAGTAAACATAAATTGCTAAGTGTTCTTCTTGTTGGATTAATGTGTTCTTCTATACTAGTAGGATGCAAAGAAAGTTCTCTAGATACATTTAATCCGCAAGGGGGTACTGAAAAAACTACTGAAGATAAAAAACAAGATAGTAAAGAAGTTAAGCCAAAAATAGATTATACAAAGTATATATGGAATTTAGGGGAATTATATAAAAGTGATGAGGAATGGAACAATGACTTAAAAAAATTTGAAAAAGATATGAAGGAACTTAAAAATTACAAAGGTAAATTTACTAAGTCTCCTACACATCTATCTTTTGCACTTGGAATAAAAGAAAAATTAGATATAAAAATAGAAAAACTATATGCGTATATAAATTTGAAAAAAGATATAAACAAAGCTAATTATAGGTATTTAGATATGACAGAAAAATTTAAACAAATTGATATAGAATACAGTCAAATTTGTTCAAATTTAGAATTAGAGTTAATAAAAGCTTCTGATAAACAAATACAAAAAATTACAAAGGATAAAAACATATCTAAAAAATACGGAATGTATATAAAAGAAATAATGAGAAACAAAAGTAGATATCTTAAAGAAGAAAGTGAAGAAATATTAGGACTTACAGGAATGCTTTCTACTATGCCTAGAGATGTTTATGAATTATTTACTAACATGGATAAAAAATCAACTCTTACTCCTGCTCAATACTCAAAAAATATGCAGTCTAAAGATAGGGAGTTAAGAAAAAAGACATTCCAAAATGAATTTGTATTATATAATGACAATATAAATACCATATCTGGATTGCTTGCTGGACAAGTAAATAAAAATATATTTTATTCTAAGGTAAGAGATTATGATTCAGCTATGGAGATGTATTTATCTTATGATAATGTAAATCCTAAGGTCTACAATAATTTAATAAGTTCAGTAGATAAAGACTTAAAATATCTGCATAAGTATGTAGAGTTGAGAAAGAAAGTTTTAAATTTAGATAAGGTATATTACTATGATATGTTTGTTCCTTTAACCAAAGAAGTTGAACAAAACATACCTTATGATAAAGCGCAAAATATAGTATATTCAGCTTTGAAACCTTTGGGAAAAGAATACAATGATACTTTATATAAGGCTTTTAATGAACGATGGATCGATGTATATTCTAACAAAGATAAAGTAAGTGGAGCTTATTCATCATCAGTATATTCGACACATCCATATGTATTATTAAACTATAATGGAACTTTAAACTCTGTATCTACACTAGCTCATGAATTAGGTCATGCTGTTCATGGATATATGAGTGCCAAAAATCAAAATTATACAAATTATCGTCCATCTATAGTTACAGCAGAAGTAGCATCTATAACTAATGAATCTTTATTATATGAATCATTAATAAAAAATGCTGCTAACAAAGAACAAAAAGCATATTATATAAGTCAATATTTAGATTTAATAAAAGATACTTTATATACTCAGACTATGTATGCTGAGTTTGAAAAAATAATACACGAGAAATCTCAAAAAGGTGAGCCTGTAAATGTATTGGTTATGAATGATACATGGGGTAGTCTACTTAAAAAATATTATGGAAAAGATTTTGAAGTAGAGCCATTAGCTATGGTAGGATGGGCTAGAATACCACATTTTTATAACAGTTTTTATGTTTACAAATATGCTACAGGATGTGCAGCAGCTGTTAGTTTCTCACAGGATATATTAAATAACTCAAAAGGAACTGATAATTATATGGCATTTTTATCTAAGGGTGGATCTAATTATCCTATAGACATATTAAAGCAAAGTGGGATAAATCTAAATAGTGACAAACCAATAGAGAAGACTCTTAATAAATTTGAAAGTTTAGTAAAAGAACTAGATGCTTTATTAAAGTAAATAATATAACAAAAAATCCTTTTCTATAATAGAAGAGGATTTTTTTAGTGAATAGAAGCTATCTATTTGATATAATTATAATATATAAAGTAAATTTGGAGGTAATACAATGTTAAAGACTGTGAAAAAAGCAGTAATCCCCGCAGCAGGATTAGGGACTAGGTTTTTGCCCGCAACAAAAGCTCAGCCAAAAGAGATGCTGCCTATTGTGGACAAACCTACTTTACAGTACATAATCGAAGAAGCTGTTAATTCTGGAATAGAAGAAATACTTATAATAACAGGAAGAAATAAAAAGTCCATAGAGGACCATTTTGATAAATCGGTAGAACTTGAATTAGAATTAGAACAAAAAGGGAAAACAGAGTTATTAGAGATAGTACAAGGTATATCTAATATGATAAACATACACTATATAAGACAGAAAGAGCCTAGAGGATTGGGCGATGCTATATATTGTGCAAGACACTTTATAGGTGATGAGCCTTTTGCAGTTATGTTAGGGGACGATATAGTTGATAGTAGTACTCCATGTCTTAAGCAACTTATAAACGCTTATGAAGAGTATAGAACTACTATATTGGGAGTTCAAGAAGTATCAAAGCAAGATACAAATAAATATGGTATAGTAGGGGTTAAACATATAGAAGACAGAGTTTATAAGGTTAAGGATTTAGTAGAAAAGCCTGAACCAGAGAAATCTCCTTCTAATATAGCTATACTTGGAAGATACATAATAACACCTGAAATATTTGATATACTTGAAAATCTTCCTCCTGGAAAAGGCGGAGAAGTTCAATTAACTGATGCGTTAAAGGAACTTGCTAAAAAAGAGGCTATGTATGCTTATAACTTTGAAGGAAGAAGATATGATGTTGGAGATAAACTAGGATTTTTACAAGCTACTGTAGATTTTGCTCTTAAGAGAGAAGATTTAAGAGATGGATTTATTGAATATTTAAGAAGTATAGCTTGCCAATACGATAAATCAGACAAAAAAAATAAAGAAAAAGAAAAATAAGAAAAAATAAGGGGGTATTATTTATGATTAAACATGTTGTGTTTTTTAAGTTTGAAAGTAAAGAAGAGGTAAAAGAAGTTAAAAAAAGACTTTTGGATATGGATGGCAAAATAGATGTTTTAAAATATATAGAAGTTGGTGAAAACTTCTTAGAGAGCGAAAGAAATTATGATTTATGTCTAATAACTCATTTTGAAACTATAGAAGATTTAAAAATATATGCAGATCATCCAGTTCATGTTCCAGTAAAAGAATATATAGGAACAGTTGCAAAATCTGCAGTTGCTGTTGACTACGAGGTATAATTTAGTATTTTGAACTAAATATGTGGTATATTAAATGTATAAAAAATAAAAAATATAATGGAGTGAGTATATGAGTCAAAAAAGAAACAAAACTCAAAGAATAGTAGCTCTGGGAATAATAGGTATATTTGTATTTACAACAATTGTTACAGCACTTATGTATGCACTATAAAATAATATGTAAGTATAGAAAGGATGTATCCTAGAATGAAGTTATTTATTGATACAGCAAACGTAGATGAGATAAAAGAAATAAATGCGTGGGGAGTTATACAAGGTGTTACTACTAACCCATCTCTTATAGCTAAAGAAGGAAGAATATTTGAAGAGGTAGTAAAAGAAATAACAGATATAGTAGATGGACCTATATCTGCTGAAGTAATATCTATGAATAGTGAAGAAATGATAAAAGAAGGAATAGAGCTAAGTAAAATAAATAAAAACATAGTTATAAAGATACCTATGTGTGAAGAAGGTTTAAAAGCTGTAAAAGGATTATCACAAAAGGGAATAAAAACTAATGTTACTTTAATATTCTCATCTCTACAAGCTTTACTTGCAGCCAAGTCTGGCGCAACTTATGTAAGTCCATTTGTTGGAAGACTTGATGATATAGGGCAAGAAGGAATAGATCTTATATCAGAGGTAGCGACAATATTTGCTATACATGATATAGATACAGAAATAATATCAGCAAGTATAAGACACCCTCAACACGTATTAGCTTCAGCTAAAGCTGGTGCTCATATATCAACTATTCCATATAGTGTATTTAAACAAATGGTTAAGCACCCTATGACTAATAGCGGTATAGATAAGTTTTTAAAAGACTGGGAAAGTGTTCCAAAAAACAAGTAAATAGTTATATAAAAGCCTTAATATGTTGTTATATTAAGGTTTTTTTAGTTACATAAATACAATATGTACTACACTACTTATAAAGGGTGTACAATAAATATTTACTAATACTTAAATGTGATATATAATTTGTATGTAATCATAAATAAGGAGATGAGACTATGGATAGAAATCTAGCATTAGAGTTAGTAAGAGTAACAGAAACGGCTGCTTTAATATCTTCAAAGTTTATGGGTAGAGGAGATAAAAATGGAGCAGACGGTGCAGCTGTTGAAGGAATGAGAAGAGCATTTGAATCAGTAGATGTAAGAGGAGAAGTAGTTATAGGTGAAGGTGAATTAGATGAAGCACCTATGTTATATATAGGAGAAAAAGTTGGCTGTGGAAATATAAATAGTATGGAAGTTGATATAGCTGTAGATCCACTAGAAGGAACTTCATTAATAGCGAAAGGACTTCCGAATGCAATATCTGTAATGGCTGTAGGTAAAAAAGGAAGTTTGCTAAATGCTCCTGACACTTATATGAAAAAAATAGTTGTAGGACCAAAGGCTAAAGGATGTATAGACATAAATGCATCTGTAGAAGAAAATATAACTAATGTAGCAAGAGCGCTAAATAAAGATATATCAGATTTAACTATAATAGTACAAGATAGAGAAAGACATGATTATATAATTTCTGCTGCTAGAAAAATGGGAGCTAGAATAAAACTATTTAGTGATGGAGATGTTTCTACTGCAATTGCAACTTGTTTTGAAGAAACTGGTATAGATATGTTAATAAGCATAGGCGGAGCACCAGAAGGAGTTATAACTGCAGCTGCAGTTAAATGTATGGGTGGAGATATGCAAGGACAGCTATATCCTATGAGTGAAGAAGAAAAGCAAAGATGTTATGAAATGAATTTTACAGATGAAGATATAAACAAGATCCTTTATATAGATGATTTAGCAAAGGGAGACGATTTATTCTTTGTTGCAACTGGAATAACTGGTGGAGATTTATTAAAAGGAGTTGTATCATTAGGAGATCATAGAGCAACAACTCAATCTGTTGTTATGAGATCTAAAACAGGAACTATAAGATTTGTAGATGCAGTACACAGGTTAGATAAGAATGAAATATTAATAGATTTAATGAAAAAATACAATAATATATAAATGAAATAATATTATAAACACAGGTCGTACACTCATATTAGGTGTATGACTTTTTTATTTCTTGACCATAATATGAACTAGTGATAATATTTATTTTATAAACATACTGTTCTTTTTCACGCCTTTTATTCCCAACTACTTACCTTAAAATATATTTTCATTGTACGAGGAGGATTTTTTTTGAATTTACAAGATAAAGCATTAACGGAGATTAGAGATATAGCCAAAAATTTAGGGATAAAGTCAATCACTAAATATAAGAAAAGTGAACTTATAGATATTATCATGGATAAAAATAATAATACAAATAAAATAGATGAAAATTCACAGGTAAATATAGAACCAGTGGTTACAGAGCCAATACAACAAGTGAACAATATAGTAAATGACAATAAACCTACAGAGGAAGTAAAGGTCGTAGATGAGCCTAAAATCATAAAAGAAGATGTAGTAGGAGGAGTATTAGAGATATTACCTGACGGATTTGGATTTTTAAGAGGTCCAAATTATCTTTCTACAGATCAAGATGTTTACATATCTCCATCTCAAATAAGAAGATTTAATATGAAAACAGGAGATAAGGTTACGGGAATAACTAGACCTCCTAAAAGTGGTGAAAAATTCAGAGCTTTATTATATGTTCAAAAAATAAATGATGAGCAACCAGATACTGCTACAAGAAGAAGGGCATTTGAGACTTTAACTCCTATATACCCAGATAGCAAGCTTAAATTAGAAAAGGGCTGTAATGAAATATCAACAAGGCTTATAGATTTAATCGCGCCTATAGGTAAGGGACAAAGAGGATTAATTGTAGCTCCTCCAAAGGCTGGAAAGACAATATTATTAAAGAGTGTAGCAAACAGTATAGCAAAAAATTATCCTAATGTAGAACTTATAGTTCTTCTTATAGATGAAAGACCTGAAGAAGTTACAGATATGCAAGAATCTATAGACGGTGAAGTTATATATTCTACCTTTGATCAAGTATCAAGTCATCATGTTAAAGTTGCAGAAATGGTTTTAAATAGAGCGCAAAGACTTGTAGAACACGGGAAAGATGTAGTTATATTATTAGATAGTATAACTAGACTTGCCAGAGCTTATAACTTAACTATATCTCCAACTGGTAGAACATTATCTGGAGGATTAGACCCTGGGGCTCTCCATGGACCTAAGAAGTTTTTTGGAGCAGCTAGAAATATAAGACAGGGAGGATCTCTTACTATATTAGCGACAGCACTAGTTGAAACAGGATCTAGAATGGATGATGTTATATTTGAGGAATTCAAAGGAACTGGAAACATGGAACTTCATTTAGATAGAAAACTAGCTGAAAAGAGAATATATCCTGCTGTTGATATATACAAATCAGGAACTAGAAGAGAAGATCTATTACTTGGAGAAGAAGAGAAAACAGCTTTATGGAAACTAAGAAAAGAAATGAGTAACAAGTCTATTATAGAAGTTACAGAAGAAGTGTTACAACTCTTACAAAAAACTAAAAATAATGATCAATTTATAGAAATTATTAAAAGAATTTGGAATTAATAAACATCAATATTACTCTTGAACTACTAAAAAACCTATGATATAATGGTGTAGTTGAAAAAAAGAGTAATTAAAATTAATATACTAATGGATAAAAGAGAAGAGGTGACTAGAATGCAAAACGAAATACAACCAAAATACAATGAAGTTGAAGTACATTGCGCTTGTGGAAATACATTCAAGGCTGGTTCAACTAATGATGAGATAAGAGTTGAAATATGTTCAGAATGCCATCCTTTCTATACAGGAAAGCAAAAGTCTATAGACAAAGGTGGAAGAATAGACAAGTTCAAGAAGAGATTCAAAATAGAAGACTAATTGTAGATAAGGAGTTGGCAAACCAACTCCTATTTTTAATTATAGGGAAAGTATACTTTCCAACTGCTAAACTTGAGCAAGGTCCCATATGGGCGTTGGCGACATGAGCGTAGCGGATTTTTATGTATAAGTGAGGTGCTAAAATGTACAGACCTGTTAATCATGGATACATAGAAGTAGCAATAGGCCCTATGTATAGTGGCAAAAGTGAAGAGCTTATTAGAAGAATGAAAAGGGCAAAAATTGCTAAACAAAAAATAATAGTTTTCAAACCTGCCATAGATAATAGATATAGTAAAGAAGATGTAGTGTCTCATAGCGGAGATAGTATAGGTGCAATACCTATAAAAGAATCAAAAGATATATATGGATATTTAGATGAAGATATCCAAGTAGTAGGTATAGATGAAGTTCAATTTTTTGATGAAAAAATAGTTGATATAGCCATAGATTTAGCTGATAAAGGAGTAAGGGTAATATGTGCAGGTCTTGATATGGACTTTAGAGGAGAGCCATTTGGTCCGACTCCAAAGCTATTAGCCGTTGCTGAATTTGTAGATAAGCTACAAGCTGTATGTTCCGTTTGTGGACAACCGGCTACAAGATCTCAAAGACTTATAAATGAAAAACCAGCTAAATATGGTGACCCTATAATACAGGTAGGCGCCGTTGAAAGCTATGAAGCTAGATGTAGGGAATGTCATGTTATAGATATGGATTAAATAATAAAGCACCTTATAATAAGGTGCTTTATTTTATATATATGTGGTAATATTATAATGGAGGTGATGTTTTGAAAAAAGAATTTGTAGGTGGACAAGCCGTCATAGAAGGCGTTATGATGCAAAATAAAACTAAAAGAGCTATAGCCGTTAGAAAATCTGACGGAAATATAGAAATTGATAAAAAGAATATAAAAAGTTGGGTAAGGGATAAAAATATTGATAAGATACCTTTTGTAAGAGGTGCCTTTATGTTAATAGATAGTATGGTAGAAGGAATACAAAGCCTTAATTTCTCATCGCAGTTTTTTTTAGAAGAAGAAGAAGAGTCAAAATTTGATGATTTTATAAGAAAAATATTTAAAGATAAAGCTACAGATGTAATGATATATATATCATTGTTTATATCCATTATACTATCTATGGGATTATTCGTTTTTGTACCAACTTTTATAGGTGGACTTTTTAAGAACATAATAAATAATACTATTATATTGCACCTAATAGAAGGGGTTATACGTATAACGTTACTCTTAGTATATTTGTACTTTATTTCAAAAGTTGAAGATATAAAAAGAGTCTTTGAGTATCATGGAGCAGAGCATAAAACTATACATTGTTATGAAAGTGGTCTAGATTTAACTGTTGAAAATGCAAGAAGTTTTACTACTCTACATCCTAGATGTGGAACTAACTTTTTATTTATAGTTATGATTATATCTATAATAATTTTTTCATTTACAGGATGGCCAAATCTAATTCTGAGAGTTGTAACTAGGTTATTATGTATGCCAATTGTAGCTGGTATAGCTTATGAAATAATAAGATTTTTTGGTAAGTTTGATAACGTATCTACTAAAGTACTTTCATACCCAGGAATGATGCTTCAAAAGATAACGACAAGAGAGCCTGATGATAAACAATTAGAAGTAGCTATAACAGCTTTAAAAGCAGTCTTAGATATAGAGGTGAAATCTAATGATGATAAAAGATGCGATTTTACAGTACAGTAATGAATTAAATGATATAAGTGATAGTCCTCGTCTTGATATAGAGTTGCTAATAAGAAAAGTATTAGGAGATGTAGATAAATTATATATACATTTAAATTTAAATAAAGATTTAAATAATGAGGAAAAAATCAAGTTAATAGATATGATAAATCAACGAAAAAAAGGTAGACCTATGGCATATATACTAGGCACTAGGGAATTTATGGGTTTAGACTTTAATGTATGTGAAGGAGTTTTAATCCCGAGACCTGATACAGAAATATTAGTTGAAGAAGTTATAAATTTATGTAAAGATGTAAAAAATCCAGTTATATTAGATATAGGAACTGGTTCTGGAGCTATAACTGTAAGTTTGGCTAAGTATATATATGATTCAAAAGTTTATTCATTTGATATATCAGATATAGCACTTGAAGTAGGGAAAGTAAATGCAATAAATAACAATGTTGAAGATAAAATAAGTTTTGTTAAATCTAATTTGTTTGATTCTATAAAAGATAAAGATATTATATTTGATGTGATAGTATCTAATCCTCCATATATAAGAAAAAATGATATGCCTACTTTACACACCCAAGTTAAAGACTATGAGCCTTATATAGCTTTAGAAGGTGGGGAAGATGGATTGGATTTCTACAGAGAAATAACAAAAGAATCTATAAGATATATAAAAGAAAATGGAATACTAGCTTATGAAGTAGGCCATGATCAAGCTATAGATGTTAAGGATATAATGATACAAAATGGATATCATAATATAACGATACACAAAGACTTAAGCAACATAGATAGAGTTGTTATAGGGCGTAAAATATGATATAATGAACAATTGATATGCTACTAATAGAGAGGTGAACGGAAATGCTGGATAAATTACAAGTTCTAGAAGTTAAATATAAAGAAATAAGTGAAAAAATAGCTGACCCAGAAGTAATAAATGATCAAAAAGTATGGCAAAAATATATTAAAGAACATTCAGATTTAGAAACTATAGTTATGAAGTATAGAGAATATAGAGAAGTTATGGATAATATAAAGGAATCAAAACAAATACTACAAGAAGAATCTGATGAAGAATTAAGAGAATTAGCTAAAATGGAATTATCTGAACTAGAATGTCAGGTAGAGCCTTTAGAAAATGAATTAAGAGTATTAATGTTACCATCAGACCCTAACGATGATAAAAATGTTATTGTTGAAATAAGAGGTGGAGCTGGTGGAGATGAAGCGGCTTTATTTGCTGCAAATTTATTTAGAATGTATGCCAGATATGCAGAAAGACATCGTTGGAAAATAGAATTAATGAGTACAAATGAAACAGGTGTAGGTGGATACAAAGAAGTTTCCTTCATGATAAAAGGTAAAGGTGCTTATTCTAAACTAAAATATGAATCTGGAGTTCATAGAGTTCAAAGAATACCTGCAACTGAATCAGGAGGAAGAATACACACATCAACAGCTACAGTAGCGGTTTTACCAGAAGTAGATGATGTTGAAGCTATTAATATAAATCCAAATGATTTAAGAATAGATGTTTTCCGTTCTTCAGGTAATGGTGGACAAAGTGTTAATACTACTGACTCTGCAGTTAGAATAACACACATACCTAGTGGAGAAGTTGTATCATGCCAAGATGAAAAATCACAATTAAAAAATAAAGAAAAAGCATTAAAGGTATTGCAGGCTAGATTATTTGATAAAGCCTTAGCTGATCAAAATAAAGAAATAGCAGCTGAGAGAAAGAGTCAAGTTGGTACAGGAGATAGATCTGAAAGAATAAGAACGTATAACTATCCTCAAGGAAGAGTAACTGATCATAGAATAAATCTAACATTATATAAATTAGATTCTTTCTTAGATGGAGATATAACTGAGATGATAGATGCTTTAACAACTGTCGATCAAACAGAAAAAATGCAAGCTGTATAAATCCCTATTATATAGGGGTTTTTTTGTAGAATTTTTCAAAGCGCATTTTATTACAAGTATATTACAAGCATAATAAATTTATTTATTTCATAAATACTACTAATCATGTTTGTTTTGGAGGTGTATTAATTGTGATTTGGAAGATAACTTTAATAGGTTTGTTAGCTGGAGTAATAGGAACTGGTTTAGGGGGAATAATATCAGCAATATTTAGAAAAAATGTAAAAAAATACTTGGATTTTTTTATGGGATTATCTGGCGGGATAATGCTTGCAGTAGTAGTATTTGATTTGTTAAAGGAATCTATGAATGAAATTGGTATATTATTTACAGTTATAGCAACATTTATAGGTGCCTTGATTAGTATGGTTATAAAAGATAAAATCCGTGTAGAAGGAAGTTTAAAAGTTGGATATCTTATATTTATAAGTATATTATTACATAATTTACCCGAAGGATTGGCTATTGGATCTTCATTTATGTCTGCAGAAAAATTGGGGATTACTTTAGCAATAGTTATAGGAATACATAATGTTCCAGAGGGATTAGCTATGGGACTTAGTTTAGTAGGTGGAAAAATAAAAATCGGTAAAATGATTTTGATGACTATAATAGCTGGAATCCCTATGGGAATAGGAAGTTTTTTTGGCGCGTACTTTGGAGGATTGTTCCATGCACTAATTGGAGTTTTCCTTGCAGTAGCAGGAGGAACTATGATGTATGTAACACTAGAAGAGATATTTCCATCTTCGAAAACCATGTACTCTATATTCGGTTTTTTGATAGGTATGATAATAGTTCAATTAATCTAAACTAATGGGAGGTAGAGATACTAATGAAAAATACTATATTGAGTAATATAGATAAAGAATATATAGATATCGATGAAATAAAAAAACATGCAAGTTTATTAAAACAAGGTTCAACAGTTATATTTCCTACGGAAACAGTTTATGGATTAGGTGCAAATGCCCTTGATGAAAGAGCTGTAGCTAAAATTTATGAGGCTAAAGGGAGACCTAGTGATAATCCCCTTATTGTTCATATATCTGATAAAAAGGATTTATACAATTTAGCTAATAATGTAAGTGAAAAAGCAGAGATAATAATGGATAAATTTTGGCCAGGTCCGATTACTATAATATTTCAAAAAAAGGATATAATACCTAATATAACTAGCGGAGGACTTGATACAGTAGCTATAAGAATGCCATCTCATCCTATAGCAATATCTTTAATAAAAGAAAGTGGCGTTCCTATAGCTGCACCATCTGCTAATATATCAGGGAGACCTTCTCCAACAGAAGAAAAACACGTATATGAAGAAATGAATGGACGTGTAGATGGGATTATATTAGGTGGAGATTGTAATTATGGGTTGGAATCTACTGTTGTAGATTTAACAAGCGGTATTCCCATGATATTAAGACCTGGAAGTATAACTCAAGAAGATTTAGAAAAATATTTAGGAAGAGTAGACATAGACCCAGCTTTAATAAAAAAAGAAGATAATGTAATAGCTAAGGCTCCGGGAATGAAGTATACTCATTATTCACCTGAAGCAGATGTTTACATAGTGTATGGAAATAAAGAAGATACTATAAATAAAATAAATTGCTTAATAAATGAAAATAATAAAAAGGGATTAAAATGTGGAGTAATGTGTATGACGACACATAAAAATAAATACAATGGAGAAACAATAGGTTTAGGAGATAGCCTAGAAGAAGTAGGTTATAATTTATTTAAAGCTTTAAGAGAGATGGATAAAAAAGGTGTAGATATAATATACTCTGAAGCTTTTGAAGATAGAGGAGTAGGTCAAGCTATAATGAATAGGTTATTGAAATCTGCAGGATACAAAACAATACAAGCTTAGTAGAAGGTGATTAAATGAACATAGTTATAGTATGTACGGGGAATACATGTAGAAGTCCTATGGCAGAGGCAATACTTAAGGATGTCCTTATAAAAAAAGGACAACAAATAGATGAATTTAATATAACTTCAGCGGGGATTTCAACTATAGATGGATTAGATGCTTCTAAGCATTCAATAAATGCTTTAAAAGAAATGAATATAGATATAAAAAGTCACAAAAGCAAAGTGTTAACTATAGATTTAGTAGAAAATTCGGATTTAATATTGACCATGACTAAATCTCATAAAGATATAATACTAAATTCACTGCCAAAGTTTTCAAATAAGGTATTTACACTAAAAGAATTTGCAGATAATAAAGATATAGATATAATAGACCCTTTTGGAGGAAATTTAGAAATTTATAAAATTACAGCAAAAGATATACAAAATACAATAAATAAACTTATAGACAAAATTCTACAAAAAAAGAAGGATAAATAAAATTATTGTCGAATATTATATAGATTTTAGTATTTTAATGGAGGTATTCAATATGAAGATAGGAATTGGAAGTGACCATGGAGGATACAGATTAAAAGAAGATATAAAAAAATACCTTGAAGAAAAAGGTATAGAATACGTTGACTTTGGTGCAGATAGTGCTAATACTTCTGTTGACTATCCAAAGTTTGGGTTGGCAGTTGCTGAAGCAGTTGTAAATAATGAAGTTGATAAGGGCATAGTATGTTGTGGAACAGGCATTGGTATATCTTTAGCAGCTAATAAAGTTCCTGGAATAAGATGTGCTGTAGTATCAGATACTTTTTCAGCAAAAATGTCTAGAGCTCATAATAATGCAAATATGTTATCTCTGGGAGAACGAGTTTTGGGAAGAGGTTTAGCACTTGAGATAGTTGAAGCATGGTTAAATGAAGAATTTGAAGGTGATAGACACCAAAAAAGAGTAGATATGTTATCTGAAATAGAAAAAAAATATAATAAATAGGAGGAATTAATATGGGAAAGGTTGTAGTAATAGATCATCCATTAATTCAGCATAAACTTACTTTAATGAGAGACAAAAACACTGGTTCTAAGGATTTTAGAGAATTATTAACAGAAATATCAATGATTATGGGATATGAAATAACAAGAGATTTACAACTAGAAGAAATAGAAATAGAAACACCTGTTGTGAAAACAAAATCAAAGATAATATCAGGTAAAAAGTTAGGAATAGTTCCTATATTAAGAGCTGGTCTTGGAATGGTAGACGGGCTTGTTAACTTAATACCAGCAGCTAAAGTTGGACATGTTGGTTTATATAGAGACCCAGAAACTTTAAAGCCTGTTGAATATTATAGCAAATTACCTCAAGATATAAATGAAAGAGATATAATAGTAGTTGACCCGATGCTTGCTACAGGAGGATCAGCGGTTGCAGCTATAGACGTATTGAAGGCAAAAGGTGCTAATAATATAAAATTAGTTAATTTAGTATCTTGTCCAGAAGGTATAGAAGAGGTTCAAAGATGTCATCCAGATGTAGATATATATGTTGCATCTATAGATGAAAAGTTAGATGACCATGGATATATAGTTCCTGGTCTTGGAGATGCAGGAGACAGAATATTTGGAACTAAGTAATAAGTTGTTGTATAATTTAGGTATCTATATTTTTATATAGATACCTTTTTTAAATTATAAACTAGAGGAGGAATAAATATGAGACCATCTTGGGACGAATACTTTATGGAAATAGCGGATATAGTTAAGAAGCGATCAACGTGTTTAAGAAGGCAAGTAGGGGCTGTAATAGTGAAAAATAAGCAAATACTATCTACAGGATACAATGGAGCTCCTAAGGAACTGAAACATTGTGGAGAGATAGGGTGTAAAAGACAGGAATTAAATATTCCATCTGGAGAAAGACATGAATTATGTAGAGCTTTACATGCAGAACAAAATGCAATAATTCAAGCTGCATATAATGGGGTAAGTATAAAAGATTCAACATTATATGCTACAACTAGACCTTGTATATTATGTGCTAAGATGTGCATAAATGCGGGTATTACTAGAATTGTGTTTAATGGAGATTATCCAGATGAAATGTCAGTTCAAATATTAAAGGAAGCTGGTATAGAGTTGTTGAATATTTATGATGTATAAGTATCTCAGTATATTAGAAATAGTTCGAATAATAAAGGAATTCATGCATTAACGGGTGTAAATAGACCTAAAACAGTATAAAAAGTGTTTTTATCATGTTTGAAAAAGTAACCATAATAAATATAATAGAGTAATACCATTTAAAAATAATTCGACAGGAATGTGTATATTAGTAATCATTTTGATAAAAAAGTCAAGTGGATAAAAATTTCACAAGTATACAATAAAATAGGTTGACTTAAGTATATATATGGAGTTAAAATTAGAAAAAATGAATGTGTTTCATTTTACAAAATATAAAGACAATTTCTCAAAATGATAGGAGTTAAGTTTTTATGAGCAAGAAAAAAGAAATTTTTGATGTTGTAAGTCTCTTAAGTTTAGTAACCCAGTTAGGACTTATGATGGTTATACCAATACTAGGTTGTACACTGTTAGGAAGATACATAGATGATAAATTAAACACAACTCCTATATTTTTAATTATATTGTTAATACTAGGTATAGGTGGGGCATTTTCTGGCGTTTATAAAACTGTAATTGTATATACAAAGACAAAAAGGAAGTGATGTTTTGGATGAAAAAGTGCGAAACGAAGTCAGGCGGGTAACTAAAGGAGTTTTAATATTTGATGTATTAGCAATAATAATTCTTTTAGCTACATCTAATTTTAATAGACCAATGTTTACAGGTCTTTTATTTGGAAGTATATTTTCTGTATTAAATTTTAGGTTACTGGCACTTAGTGTACAGCAGACGGTTAAACGTGAACCTGGTAAAGCGCAATTATATGCTTCTAGCAGATATCTTGTAAGATTTGTACTTACAGCTTTAGTAATATATGTATCTGTTAAAGCACCGTATATAAATGTCATTGGAACTACAATAGGCCTTAGCGGCCCAATGGCAGTAATATTAGCTACAAATATAATTCCAAGAAGTAAAAAATTAAGTAGAAAGGAGGAATAGTCATGAATGGGCCTAGGATAATATTGGAAATAGGATCTATTGGAATAAGTGAAACAGTAGTTGTTAGTTGGATTATAATAGCATTTCTTGCTGTAGTTTCTTATTTCGCAACTAGAAATCTTCAAAAAGTTCCAAAAGGGCATCAGATTATAGTTGAGGCTATAGTAGGAACATTTAATAGTTTTGTACCGGATACAATGGGGCATAATGTAGTAAAATTCATGCCAAATATAGTTCCGTACATAGGAAGTTTATTTTTATTCTTTGCATGTTCTAACTTAGCTGGTTTAGTTGGATTGAGATCTCCTACAACAGATTTAAACACAACAGGAGCTTGGGCTATTATTACATTCATTATGATTTATGTGAATGGAGTTAGAACTAAGGGACTCGCTCACTTTAAAGAATTGTTAGAACCAGTACCTTTCCTGTTACCATTAAATATTATAGGGGAGTTAGCAAAGCCAATTTCACTAAGTTTCCGTCCATTCGGAAACATAACAGGTGGTACAGTTATAATGGCTCTGTTTTATAGTTTCTTAGGGTTTCTAAGTAATGCTTTATTTAAAATAGAAATTCCATTTTTGCAATTAGTAATACCAGTACCACTTCATTTATACTTTGATTTATTCTCGGGGATATTACAATCATTCATATTTATAATGCTTACTATGGTATTTGTAAGTAGTGCAATGGATGTTCCTGAAGAAAAGGAAGAAATTAGCAAAAATACATCTATAATATAAACAAAAATTTAAAACTCACAAATTCTAAGGAGGAATTTATTATGGAAATGGCAATACTTTTAGCTGGATCAGCTATAGGAGCAGGATTAGCAGTTATGACAGGTATAGGAGCAGGTATAGGTCAAGGATACGCTGCAGGTAAAGCATCAGAGGCAGTTGCTAGAAATCCAGAAGCACAAGCTGATATAACAAGAACACTTTTATTAGGGGATGCGATTGCAGAATCTTCAGCAATATATGGACTTGTTATTGCGATAATTCTTATATTTGCTAATCCATTTGTAGGAATGCTTTAAGAATAATTAACTTGAAATTATAATTAGGAGATGGAATAATTCCATCTCCTAATTATAAATATGTGATTGGCAGAAAGGAGGACAAGTATGAAAGTTAATCCACTTATAGGTCTAAACTATGAATTTTTTATTCAAATTATAAATACATTTTTAGTATATTTAGTTTTAAAGAAGTTATTATTTAAACCAGTTACTGAATTTATGAGTAAGAGAGCAGCAGAGGTTGAAAATAACTTGGCATTAGGAGAAAATACTAAAAGAGAAGGCGAAGAGTATAAAAAACAATATCAATCTAAGTTAGAGGAAGCTAAACAAGAAAGCCAAGATATAATAAAACAGGCCACTGTAAGAGCAGAACAGAAATCAGAAGAAATAGTAACTAATGCAAAAACAGAGGCTTCTAGATTAGTAGAAAGAGCGCATAGCGATATACAAAAAGAAAGACAAAAAGTTATGAATGAGCTTAAAGAGGATATATCTTCTATAGCGCTAATGGCGGCATCTAAAGTAATAGAACAAGATTTAGATGAAGCTAAACATGAGAAGTTAATTAACAACTTTATAAAAGAGGTAGGCGAAACTAAATGATAGATGCAGTTGCTAATAGATATGCTCAAGCCTTATTTGAAGTTGGAGAAGAGAGTGGCAAGTCAGATGTCTTCAATGAAGAACTTAAGGCTATAGTAGGTATATTAATAGACAATAAAGACTTCTATGAAGCATTAAAGTCACCTTTAATACAAAAGTATGAAAAGAAAACATTATTAGAAAATGTATTTTCAAATAATGTTAATATAGAGATATTAAACTTCTTAAGTATATTAGTAGATAAAGATAGAATATCTATGATAGATAAAATATACGAAGGTTTTAAAGCGCTTTTAAATAAGAAAAATAATATAATAGAAGCTGTAGCTATAACGGCCGTTTCAATTAAAGAAGAAATTTTAAAACAACTTGAAGATAAACTTTCTGATATGACTAAAAAGACAGTTATCCTTCGTAATGAGGTAAATAAGAATGTAATAGGTGGAGTTCTTATAAGATTAGGTAATGAAGAAATAGATGGAACAGTAAAAGGACGTTTAGAAAAACTAAAAGAAGAACTATCACAAGTAATAGCTTAGGAGGGCGGTGAACCCATGAATTTAAGACCTGAAGAAATAAGTTCTATAATAAAAGATCAAATAAAAAATTATAAAAATAAAATACAATTAACTGATACAGGAAGCGTTTTAAAAGTTGGAGATGGTATAGCTAGCGTATATGGGTTAGAAAAGTGTATGGCTGGTGAACTTTTAGAATTCCCTGGAGAAGTTTATGGTATGGCCCTAAACCTTGAAGAAGATATGGTTGGTACGGTTATATTAGGTGATGATGAAGGTATAAAAGAGGGAGATATAGTTAAAAGAACAGGCAATATAGTTCAAGTTCCTGTTGGAGATGCATTAATAGGTAGGGTTGTAAACTCATTGGGACAACCTATAGATGGAAAAGGACCTATAAATACTGATAAATATAGACCAATAGAATCAAATGCGCCTGGTATAATAGATAGAAAATCAGTTCATGAACCACTTCAAACTGGTATAAAATCTATAGACTCTATGACACCTATAGGTAGGGGTCAAAGAGAGCTTATAATAGGTGATAGACAAACTGGTAAAACTTCAATAGTTATAGATACTATAATTAACCAAAAAGGTAAAGATTGTATATGTGTATACGTAGCTATAGGTCAAAAACGTTCTACTGTAGCTCAATTAGTAAACACACTTGAAAAAGCAGGGGCTATGGACTACACAATAGTAGTGTCAGCTTCAGCTTCTGAATCAGCTCCACTTCAATACATAGCTCCATATGCAGGAACTTCAATAGCTGAGGAATTTATGCATAATGGAAAACATGTACTTGTAGTATATGACGACTTAACAAAGCATGCGGTAGCATACCGTCAAATGTCATTACTTTTAAGAAGACCACCAGGTCGTGAAGCATATCCAGGAGATGTATTCTACTTACACTCAAGATTGCTTGAAAGATCAGCTAAGTTATCGGATGAATTAGGTGGAGGATCTATAACTTCACTACCTATAATAGAAACGCAAGCAGGAGACGTTTCTGCTTATATACCAACTAACGTTATATCTATAACAGATGGTCAGATATTCCTTGAATCAGAGTTATTCTATGCTGGTATAAGACCTGCTGTTAACCCAGGTATATCAGTATCAAGGGTTGGTGGTGCTGCACAGATAAAATCTATGAAAAAAGTTGCAGGATCATTAAAACTTATATACTCTCAATATAAAGAACTTGCAGCATTTGCTCAATTTGGTTCAGACCTTGATGCAGATACTAAGAGAAGACTTTCTCAAGGAGAAAGAGTTGTTGAAGTACTAAAGCAAGCAGAGCATAACCCTATGTCTGTTGATAAGCAGGTTATAATAATACATGCAGTATCTAATAACTACTTATCAGATATACCAGTAAGTAACATAAATAGATTTGAAGAAGAATTATATGAATTTATAGATAATAACTATCCACAAATAACTGGAAAGATAATGGACGGCTCTGACTTTATAGATGAATTAAATGTAGCTATAAATGAATTTAAGAAGAAATTCGTAGTTGAAGAGTAATCCTCTTTATAAGGAGGTGGAATAAGTGGCAGCAGGAATTAAAGATATCAAAAGACGTATAAAAAGTGTAGAAAGTACAAAGCAAATAACAAAAGCTATGGAACTTGTAGCTTCTTCTAAGCTTAGAAAGGCAAAAGAAAGAACTGAGAATTCAAGACCATATTTTGCAACGCTTTACGATACCGTTATAAATATATCTGCAAATACAAATGGTATAAAAAATGAATTTTTAGATCAAAGAGATGTTAAAAATAGATGTTATATAGTTATAGCTGGAGATAGAGGATTAGCTGGAGGATATAACTCAAATATACTAAAAGCTTCAGTTGCCCATATGGAAGGCAAGAAAGAAAAAATTATAGCTGTAGGTAAGAAATCATTGGAATTCTTTAGAAAAAGAGAATACGATATGCTAGAGACTGTAAATAGTGTTGAATATAGTGGATATGGTGAAGCTAGCAAAGTAGCAAATGCAGCTATGAATGCTTATAAAAATGGGGATGTAGATGAAGTTTATGTATATTATACTGAATTTGTATCACCTTTAGTACAAGAAGTAAAAATGTTAAAGCTTCTTCCAATTACATTTGATTCTAGTAAACAGTACGAGGCAAGAACGCCAGGGGTAGTAGAGTATGAGCCTACTCCTGAAGATGTTTTAAATTATATAATACCTAAGTATGTAGCAGGAAGTATATACGGATCAATATTAGAAGCGTTTGCTTCTGAACAAGGTGCGAGAAGAGTTTCTATGGAGTCGGCAACTGATAATGCTGATGAAATGATAGATAAATTAGAATTAAGTTACAATAGAGCAAGACAATCTGCTATAACTCAAGAAATATCAGAAATAGTTGGGGGATCTGAAGCTCTAAAATAAGGAGGTAAGACGATGACAAACGTAGGCAAAGTAGCTCAGGTTATAGGTGCGGTATTAGACGTTAAGTTTGATAATAAAGAAAACTTACCTAATCTACTAAATGCTATAGTGATAAAGCAAGGGGATAGACAAGTAGTAGCAGAGGTTGCACAGCACGTAGGAGACGATACAGTTAGATGTATAGCGATGAGTTCTACTGACGGTATAGTTAGAGGTACAGAAGCAGTAGATACAGGTAAACCTATAAGTGTTCCGGTAGGAAATGAAACTCTAGGAAGAATATTTAACGTATTAGGTGAGCCAGTAGATGCTAAGGAAGCACCTAAAAACGCTCATAGAATGTCTATACACAGACCAGCTCCAGCTTACGAAGATATACAACCTACTGCAGAAATGTTTGAAACAGGGATAAAGGTAGTTGATTTATTAGCGCCTTACTTAAAAGGTGGTAAAATAGGTCTATTCGGCGGTGCCGGAGTTGGAAAAACAGTTCTTATACAAGAACTTATAAACAATATAGCTAAACAACATGGTGGTATATCAGTATTTGCCGGTGTTGGAGAAAGAACAAGAGAAGGTAATGACCTTTATCATGAAATGATAGATTCTGGAGTTATAGATAAAACAGCTCTAGTATTTGGACAAATGAATGAGCCACCTGGAGCGAGAATGAGAGTTGCATTAACTGGACTTACTATGGCTGAGCACTTTAGAGATGAACAAGGACAAGACGTTCTATTGTTCATAGATAATATATTCCGTTTCACACAAGCAGGTTCAGAAGTTTCGGCTCTTCTTGGACGTATACCATCAGCAGTTGGTTACCAACCAACACTTGCAACGGAAATGGGTACTTTACAAGAAAGAATAACTTCAACTAAAAAGGGATCTATAACATCTGTTCAAGCAGTATATGTTCCAGCGGATGACTTAACAGACCCTGCTCCAGCTACTACATTTGCCCACTTAGATGCTAAAACAGTTTTATCAAGACAAATAGCATCTCTAGGTATATATCCGGCTGTTGACCCATTAGAGTCAACATCAAGAATACTAGATCCAAGTGTAGTTGGCAAAGAACATTATGAAGTAGCTCGTAGTGTTCAATCTATACTTCAAAGATATAAAGAACTTCAAGATATAATAGCTATACTAGGTATGGATGAACTATCAGATGAAGATAAGCAAACTGTTTCTCGTGCAAGAAAAATACAAAGATTCTTGTCACAACCATTCAGCGTTGCGGAACAGTTTACAGGATTCCCAGGTAAATATGTACCTATAAAGGAAACTGTAAGAGGATTTAAAGAAATACTTGAAGGAAAACATGACAATTTACCAGAATCTGCATTCCTTTTTGTTGGAACTATAGATGAAGCGGTAGAGAATGCTAAAAGGGAGAGTAGATAACCATGGCAAATCCATTTGGACTTGAAATAGTTACTCCTGATAAGGTATTTTACAAAGGAACTGCAGAAATGGTTATAGTTAGGACTACGGAAGGGGACATAGGTATACTTAAGGATCATACACCTTATGTCGCAGGGTTATCTATTGGAAAGTTAAGAATAAAACTTGACGGAAAATTTACAGAGGCTGCTATAGCCGGTGGGTTTGTCCAAGTAGATAAAGAAAAAACTACTATATTAACAGAAGCTGCAGAATGGGCAGAAGATATAGATATAGATAGAGCAAGAAAAGCAAAAGAAAAAGCAGAGAATGAATTAAAAAACACTACAGACAAACAAAAAATAGAAGAATTAGAGCTTAAGCTAAAAGTAGCTTTAAACAGAATTAATATTTCTCAAAAATAAGACTAGAGTTCTCTCTAGTCTTTTTTTGAACAACGGACCACTCTTTTAATGCCGCTTAAGACATGAGCGTAGCGAATCTTCAATATATGTATGAATAATGGTCATATAAATATATAATACTTACATATAATAAGTTTCGGAGGAGAATGTAAATGAACATATATGGTATTGGCATTGATATAGTAGAAATATATAGAATAAAAGAAGCTATAAATAAAAATGAAAAGTTTTTAAATAGAGTATTTACCAAAGAGGAAATTGAGTATTTTAAGTCGAAAAACTTAAATAGCAATACAATATCAGGAAACTTTGCAGGGAAAGAAGCCGTAAGCAAAGCCATAGGAACAGGAATAAGAAATTATAATTTTAGAGATATAGAAATTTTAAGAGATAATCAAGGGAAGCCAATTGTAAATGTTAAAAATAATTTAATAAATATATGTAAAGAGTTAAAAATAAAAGAAATACTAATATCAATATCCCATTCTAAAAATTATGCTGTTGCAAATGCAGTAGCAATTACAAAGGAGAGATAACTATTATGGGCAAAAAGGCAAAAGATATAATGACAAGTGATGTAATAGTTGCAAAGAAAGATAGTCTAATACAAGATATAGCAAAGATACTCCTTCAAAATAGAATAGGTGGCGTCCCGGTAGTAGATGAAGATAATAAGGTCATAGGGATAATATCTGAAACTGATATTATCAAAAAAGAAGGGAATATAGATACGCCTACTATCATAACATTACTACAGGGGGTAATTTATTTCCCGGATTTAAAGAAAGTAGAAAAAGAGATATTAGATGTAGCATCATATAAGGTTGAAGATCTTATGTCAACAAATGTTACAAAAGTAAATGAAGAAGATAGTTTTGAAGATGTAGCAAATCTTATGATAAAAAAATCTGTAAATAGAGTACCTGTTGTAGACTCAAGTAATAAGCTAAAAGGCATAATTTGTAGATATGACATAATAAAATCTATGTATAGTGAATAAAATATTATAAGATAGGGGGGATTTTGTGAAAAATAAGTGGACTATATTTATAAGCCTACTCTTACTTATAAGTTTTGTGAGTGTAGGTTGTAATAACAGTAGGTCCACAAAAGAAGAAGTGTATAAAGAATTTACGAATCAAATATCAAAGATGAAATCTTACTCATGTATAGCAGAAATAAATGTAGTAGGAAATAAAAATCCAAAAGAATATATAATGAAACATAATTATATCAAACCTGATACTTATAAAATAGAAATAGTATCTCCAGAAAATTTAAAAGGAAAAATTATTAAATATAACAAAGAAAAAATATTTGTCAAAAATCCAAATGTAAATGACTATATAGAGCTACCAAACAATGAAAAGGATAATCAATATCTATTTATAGGCGATTTTATTAAAAACTTATCTGAAAATGAGGAGTTAAACATAGCATTCAAAGGAGATTATTTAGTACTAGAAACCACAATACCAAGTTCTTCAAAGTATTTCAATAAACAAGTTTTATACGTAGATAAAGAAAGTGTTAAACCTTCTAAATTAGAAATCCATGACGACGAAGGAAAAGCTAGATTTACGGTGACATATAAAAACTTTGATTACAACAAATAAGGGGGACAAAAGAATGTTAAGTAGAATAACCGCTCCTACATGGGCAGAGATAAATTTAGATAATTTAAAATCAAATTTAGGTAATATAAAAAAAATACTTGAGGAAGATGCTAAAATTTGCGGAGTAGTAAAAGCTAATGCTTATGGCCATGGATCTGTAGAAATATCCAAAGTCTTAGTAAATGAAGGGGTTGACTATCTAGCTGTTGCAAGGCTAGAAGAGGCAATTGAACTAAGACAAAACAATATACTCATACCTATATTGTGTCTTGGATATATAGATGAAAATGCTCTAGAAGATGCTGTGAAAAATAATATATATATAACTATATATTCTTATGAGGCAGCGTATAAACTAAATGAGATATGTGAAAAAATAGGGAAGCGATGCACAGTTCATATAAAATTAGATACAGGAATGTCAAGGATAGGATTCCTCCCAAATATCAACTCTGTAGATGACATACAAAACATATCTAGATTATCTAACATAAATATAGAAGGTATATATACACATTTTGCAGTTGCAGATGAAAAGGATAAAGAATTTACCTATAAACAAGTTGATAAATTTAATTATGTTATAAAAGAACTTGAAAATAGAGATGTATATATACCAATAAAACATGTATCAAATAGTGCAGCGACTATGGATTGTTTTGATTTAAATTTTAATATGGTAAGATGTGGAATTATATTATATGGTCATTATCCTTCTGAGCATGTAAATAAAGAATCTCTTTCTTTAAAGCCTGTAATGACTTTGAAGACAAAAGTAGCTCATATAAAAGAACTAGATTCAGATGTAGGAATAAGTTACGGTTTAAGATATAAAACTTTAGAAAAAGCAAAAATAGCTACTTTGCCAATAGGTTATGCAGATGGATTTACTAGGTTACTTACAGACAAAGTAAAAGTTAAAGTAAATGGAGAAATGGTTCCTGTAGTAGGAAAAATCTGTATGGATCAATGTATGATAAAAATAAATCAAAACCATGACATAAAAATCGGCGATGAGGTTATAATATTTGGGGAAGGTTATGAAGAGAAAATAGAAAATCTAGCTAATGAGCTAGGAACAATAAATTATGAAATGTTATGTATGATAGCTAGAAGAGTAGAACGTATTTACGTGGAAGGAAATGTAATTTTACAAAAAGTCAATTATTTGGTAAAATAGAGATAGTCATTATATCTTGGGAGGCGATTTTGTGTACAATTTAGAAAAGGAAAGAGTAATGTTTACCTTACCAGACTCTTTAGTAAGCGAAGTAGACAAAATAGTTAAAACTGAAAATACAAATAGAGAAGAGTTTGCGCAAGCAGCTTTCCAATTTTATATAACTCAAAAGAAAAAAACAGACTTAAAAGAGGTTATGATAAAAGGTTATAAGGAAATGGGCCAAATAAACCTGGCATTAGCTGAATTAGGTATGACAAGTGAAGTATCTTCCAATGAGTATTGCGAAGGGAAGATAGCGCAAGGTGAGTACTAATAACCATAACATGGAAATAAAACGTGGAGATTTATTTTATGCAGATTTAAGTCCTGTAGTTGGATCTGAGCAAGGTGGAGTTAGACCAGTACTTATTATCCAAAATGACATTGGTAATAAGTACAGTCCAACTGTCATTGTAGCTGCTATAACATCGCAAATTAATAAAGCAAAATTGCCTACTCATATAGAAATAAGTGCTAATGAATACGGGCTTAATAAAGATTCTGTAGTTCTTTTAGAACAGATAAGAACAATAGATAAAAAAAGACTTAGAGAAAAAATCGGCAATCTAGATGAAGGTATAATGATAGCAGTAGATAATGGACTTCAAGTAAGTTTAGGTTTGTTTAGATTTTAAACTATTATAAATATAAAAATATATATTGATATAAAAATTCGCTTTATATACGTTATAAAGCGAATTTTTTATATTTATGACATATTTTGCATACATTTTTTGACTAAACTGTATAAAATAATGATATAATAAAGTAGTATTGGGGAAAATAAGTTTACTATACTGTTCAAAAGGAGCAATAATATGGACAAGAATAATAAACTTATATATTATTTATATGTATTATCCATGATTCTGTTGGGAACGTTTTTAATGGCTATATCCCTCAATATGTTTTTAGAGCCATATACAATAGCCCCAGGAGGTCTAACGGGTTTTGCAATAGTAGTGAATAAACTTATTGGAACTCCCCTATGGATTATAAATGTAGTAATAAACATACCTTTGTTTTTAATAGGATACAAATTCTTAGGGAAAGAAGGTACCATAAAGACGGCATTAGGAATAATATTATTAACTTATTTTTTAAATGCAACATTAAAATTAGGAAATATACAAACTACGGATGATGTTTTATTAGCCTCAATATTTGGAGGCGTAATAATGGGAATAGCGTTGGGACTAGTATTTAAAATTGAAGGATCTACAGGAGGAACAGACCTTATAGGACTTATATTGAATAAGTTTTTTCCAAGTGTAAGTGTTCCGAAACTTATGATGATTGTAGATTCAATGGTAGTTGTAATGGCAGGTATAGTAGATAAAAATATAGAAACCGCTCTTTATTCAGCATTAGCTTTATATATATCAGTTAGAGTTGCAGATGCTATAATAGAAGGCTTTAGCTATTCAAAAGGATTTTTTATAATATCCAACAAACCAGATGATATAAGTAAAGCAATAATGGATGAATTAGGAAGAGGAGTTACATTGTTAGAAGGGAAAGGCGCATACACTAAACAACAAAAAGATGTGCTATTTGTTGTAGTGGGAAGGAATCAGGAAGTTTCAGTAAAGCAAATAGTAAAAAGAATAGATGCATATGCATTTATAACAGTAAATACTGTACATGAAGTTCTAGGAGAGGGATTTAAACCTTTTAAAGCATAGATATAGGAGGTAATTATATGAGAGATTACAAAGAACTAAAGGTAGCTACACGTAAAATAAGAGAAAACATAGTAACTATGATACATAGCGCAAACTCTGGTCATCCAGGAGGTTCTCTTTCTGCTGTTGAAATACTAACAGCGTTGTACTTTGAAGAAATGAACATTGATCCTAAAAATCCAAAAAAAGATGATAGAGATAGATTTGTATTATCTAAGGGTCATGCCGCTCCAGTTTTATATGCAACTTTAGCGGAAAAAGGATATTTCGATAAATCTGAGTTAACTTCTCTTAGAAAAATAAACTCTATGCTACAAGGACATCCTGATATGAAAGGAATCCCAGGAGTAGAAATGTCAACAGGTTCTCTAGGGCAAGGGTTTTCAGTAGCTTGTGGTATGGCTATGGCTTCTAAACTTGATGATGCTCCATGGAGAGTATATGCTTTATTAGGAGATGGAGAAGTTCAAGAAGGTATAGTTTGGGAAGCAGCTATGAGTGCGGCACATTATAAATTAGATAATTTAGTTGCATTTTTAGATTATAATGGTCTTCAAATAGATGGAGAAACTGAAAAGGTTATGAATATAAATCCTATAGTAGATAAATTTAAAGCATTCGGATGGAATGTAGTAGAAATAGATGGACACGACTTTGATCAAATATTTGCTGTATTAGATGTAGCTAAGGAAACAGTAGGCAAACCAACTATGGTTATAGCTAAAACTATAAAAGGTAAGGGTGTATCATTTATGGAACACGCTGCTGGATGGCATGGAACAGCTCCTAGCGATGATGATGTTAGAAAGGCTTTAGAAGAAATAGGAGGTGCTGATAATGAGTAATATAGCTACAAGAGAAGCTTATGGTAAGGCATTAGTAAAATTAGGTGAAAAAAATAATAAAGTAGTAGTTTTAGATGCAGACCTTTCAAAGTCTACTAAGACTAATGATTTTTATAAACAATATCCAGAGAGATTTTTTAATATGGGTATAGCAGAACAAAACTTAATAGGTGCAGCGTGTGGATTTGCAGCAGCTGGAAAAATACCTTTTGCAAGTACGTTTGCTATGTTTGCAACTGGGAGAGCCTTTGAAGTAATAAGAAACTCTGCATGTTATCCAAAGTTAAATGTTAAAGTATGTGCAACGCATGCAGGATTAACAGTAGGAGAAGATGGAGCTTCTCATCAATCAGTTGAAGATATGGCTATAATGAGAGCTATACCAAATATGACAGTTATAGTACCGGCTGATGGAGTTGAAACAGAAAAGGTTATATTCAATGTAGCAGAATATAATGGTCCTGTGTATGTAAGATTAGGAAGATCAGCAGTTCCAACTATATTTGATGAAAACTATGAATTTAAAATAGGTAAAGGATCTATAGTTAGAGATGGTAGTGATGCAACTATAATAGCTTGCGGTATAATGGTTAGTGAAGCTATAGTAGCACATGACATATTAAAAAGCGAAGGTATAAATGCTAGAGTTATAAATATGTCTACTATAAAACCTATAGATAGAGAATTAATAATTGAAGCAGCTAAAGAAACAGGAGCAATAGTAACTGCTGAAGAACACAGCGTAATAGGTGGATTAGGATCTGCTGTATCTGAAGTGTTATGTGAAGAATACCCTGTTATTGTTAGAAAAGTTGGAGTAAAAGATACATTTGGTGAATCAGGTACTCCAAAAGAATTATTAAAAAAATATGGATTAACATCAGTAGATATAGCTATGGCAGTAAAAGATGCTATATCAAATAAAAGATAAAAAATTAACAAGAAAATATTGTAAAATATTTTATCTTATGATAATATATAATTAATAGAAAATTAAATAAAATTTATAATTTAAACCATGAAGGTTTATACATCCTATATAATATAGGGTTGTGACTTCATGGTTTTTTTGATTTTAAAATAATTTAGGGGAAAAAACTAAAAGGGGGATTTAGTAATGAAATTTAAAAAGCTAATATCTGTATTAGTGATTACAACAATGTCGTTATTTTCATTAGTTGGATGTTCTACAAAGCAAACAGAGGATGTAAAATCATTAAGTAGTAATTCTTTAACTTATGGAAGTAATGATTACAATAGAATAAACCCAGCACTAGATGAACATGGTGAAGTACATAAACTCATATTTTCAGGTCTGACCAAGCATGATGAAAACAATAAAGTAGTTCCTGATTTAGCACAAAGTTGGTCTTATGATGAGTCTAATTATACATACACATTTAAGTTAAAAGAAAATGTAGCGTGGCACGATGGAAAAGAATTTACAGCTGAAGATGTTAAATTTACAATAGACACTATAAAAGAATCTAAAAACAATTCAGAAATATCTTCTAACTATCAAGATGTAAAAAATGTAGAAGTAGTTGATAAGTATACAGTAAATATTACTTTAATAAATCACAATGTAGCTATATTAGACTATTTAAGTACTGGTATAATACCTAAACATTTACTAGAAGGAAAAGATATACAAAATGATTCATTTAATAAAAAACCTATAGGAACAGGTGCATATAAGTTAAGTGATTGGAAAGATGGGCAGTATATAAGATTAACTGCTAATAGTGAATACTATGAAAATATACCAAAAATAGATGAAGTTGTATTCAAAATAATACCTGATGATAAAGCTAAGGCTATGCAATTAAGATCAGGTGAAATAGATATAGCTCAAATAGATCCAAAGGATGCAAGTATGTTTGATAATGACAAGGAATTTACTAAATATAATTTTAAAACATCAGACTACAGAGGGGTAATGTATAACTTTAATAAACCTCTGTTTAAAGAAAATAAGGAAGTTATAAAGGCCTTGAGTTACTCTGTAGATAGAAAAGCCATAATAAACAGTGTACTTATGGGAATGGGAGAGGCTGCTTACTCACCTTTACAATTTAGTGAATATAATAATGAAAATATAGAGAAGTATGAATATAACCCACAAAAATCTAAACAAATATTAGAAGATGCTGGATGGAAGCTTAATGATAAAGGTATATACCAAAAAGGAAATCAAAAATTAGAATTCAATATAACTTGTTTTGATGGTGATCAGGTTAGAATAGACATGGCTACTATTGTTTCGCAAAACTTTAAGGAAATAGGAGTTAATGCAAAAGTAGATATACAAAGTGATATAGATTGGGCTAATCTAGATACATTCTTAATTGGATGGGGAAGTCCATTTGATCCAGATGACCACACTTATAAAGTGTTCCATTCCAGCCAAGTGGAATCTGGAATGAACTTAAATGGTTATTCAAATTTTAAAGTAGATGAAGCTTTGCAAAAGGCTAGAAGTACTGACAACAATGAAGATAGAATTAAATACTATAAAGAATTCCAAGATGCTATGGGCGATGATTTACCTTTTACATTTTTAGCGTATATAGATTCTATATATGTATCTAAAGCTAACATAAAAGGAATTGATGGTAATAAGGTTTTAGGACACCATGGAGTTGGAGTATTATGGAATATAGAGGATTGGGATGTAAAATAAAATGATTAAGTATGTATTAAATAAATTTAAACATCTTGTTATAACATTATTTGTACTAACTTTTACAGTGTTCACTGTATCTCATTTAGCACCAGGAGACCCTTTAAGAGCATATTTTGGTGATATATCAGAAAGGCTTTCTCACCAACAAAGAGAAATTGCTATAGAGGAACTGGGGCTAGATGAGCCCTTATTAATACAGTATAAAAACTGGGTAAAAAATGCATTTCAAGGAGATTTAGGAGAATCTTATAAATATAAAATGCCTGTAAGTGAAGTTATAGAAGGTGTATACGTTAATACCATAATACTAACTGGCAGTTCCTTTATAATAGTATTTTTAGGGGCTTTAGCTTTGGGGATATTATGTGCTATGAATGAAGGTAAGCTTATAGATAAACTTTTATGCAATATGGGAACGGCTATGAACTGTATACCATCCTTTTGGATATCTCTCATAGTAATTCTTATATTTAGTGTTAATCTAAAATTACTACCTTCAGGTGGAGTATATGATATAGGATATGAACAAAGTATATTAAATAGATTTATTCATCTTATATTGCCATTGTTTGTAATGGTGGTTGGGCATATATGCTATTATGCATTTTTTGTTAGAAATAAATTATTAGAAGAACTTAAAGAAGATTATGTATTATTATATAAATCAATGGGATTTTCCAACAATGAAATAGTTTTTAAACATTGTATAAGAAATATAATGTCTTCATATACGACATTAATGTCTATGTCATTGCCTCATATATTAACAGGTGCATATATAATAGAATATATATTTTCTTATCCTGGACTTGGAAGTTTAAGCTTTGAAAGTGCTAAGTTTCATGATTATAACTTACTTATGGCTTTATGTATAATAACAGGAGTTATGGTTGTTTTATCTAGTTTTATATGTGATATTTTGAATAAAGTTATAGATCCTAGAATGAGAAATTTGGAGATGAGTGAATAAATGGAATTAGTATCTAATAAATTTGAGTTAGTTGGAATAGATAAGGAAGTAGCAACTAAGGATATTCATAAAATTAAGGATAACAGTTATATACATAATAAAATAAAGAATTCACCTTATGTATCTATATCTATACTATCAATAATAATATTAGGGTGTTTATTTGCTCCTTTTATAACTAATAATGACCCTACCTACATGAACTTAACTAGCCAATATCAACATCCAAACAATCAATATTTTTTCGGGACGGATGCTATGGGAAGAGACATATATTCAAGAATATTATATGGAGGAAGAATTTCTCTACTTATAGGGCTAATTTCTTCTCTTATATCCACTTTTATAGGGATAATTTATGGAAGTGTAAGTGGATATATAGGAAAAAATATAGACTCTATGATGATGAGGTTTGTAGATATAATGCTAAGTATACCATCAATATTAATAATGATACTTATACAGTCAATAACTGGAGGAGATGGTTTCTTAGGTATTGCCTTTGTAATAGCAACAACTAGTTGGATGACAATGGCAAAGGTAGTTAGAAGCGAAGTAATGGAGTTAAAACATAGAGAATTTATATATGCTGCAAAAATTATGGGTGCTAGCTTTAGACATATACTTATAAAGCACCTAATTCCAAACTTTTTACCATCTATTGTATATATGAGTGTTATGAATATAATAAGTGCAATAATAATGGAATCTACATTAAGTTTTTTAGGAATGGGAATACCTATAGAGTTGGCCTCTTGGGGAAGTATGCTATCTCAAGGTCAAGATGCAATATTAGGAAATAGATGGTGGATAATTATAATTCCTGGGTTGTGTATAATCACAACTTTGGTTTGTATAAATAACATAGCTGATTATATAAGAAAAATAAATAATAAAAAGCTTAATAACCTATAAAAATTTACTGAAAAACTACTTATTTAGAAATAAGTAGTTTTTTTGTTTGTCTATTCTATTACCACCGAAATATTCATATATTTAAAGTAGATAAATTAGGGGGTGATTTTGATGAAGGTAAAATGGAATATCAAGGGCATACTTTATGGTTTGATTGCTTTAGCTTTAGTAGTAGGTGGATTTGTTTTTATACCTAAAATGTTTTTTAATGAAGCAAAGGCAGTTGAATATACCATAGTTCAAAGAGATGCTATACCAGAGAAAATACTAGATGTAATGGGAAAATATGCTGATGAAGAAAGGGCCTTGGCTATAAAAACTGATGACAAAATATATGTTGTTGCCACTAGAGGAAAAGATATTAATCAAGGCATACAAATAGAAAAAATACAAATGACTAAAGATGAAGGAAAGGATGTTATGAAAGTAAATATTGTTTATAAAAATAAAGATGATGCACATCCTTACATAGTTGTAGAAACTGATTTAAAAGATTTACCAGATAGAATAGAATTAAATACTAATTTACAAGATGATACAAATAAAAAGTAGTACAAAAAGGCTTGCCTGTTTTAAATAGGCTGGCCTTTTTTGTTTATAATAAATTGTTTTGAAACTTTGTTATTATTTTTCCTAATTTAGGAGAAAATATCTTAATAACAATGACAAATCTAGGAGTGAATTAAATGCTGAATATAGATAAATATAAAGTTAAAATTGATGATTTAAAGAAAATATCTAATTTAAGCAATTTTGATTTTAAAAGTACTAAAGAATTAGTACCTCTAAGGGGAATAATAGGTCAGGATAGAGCTGTACAAGCTATGAACTTTGGCCTAAAAATGAAGAAAAAAGGATACAATATATTTGTAGCAGGGGCTAGCGGCACAGGTAGAGCTAGTTATACATGTTCGTTAATAGAACAATTAGCTCAAAATGAAAAGCAAACTAAGGACTGGGTATATGTAAATAATTTTAAAAACACTAATGAGCCTATAGCATTATATTTAGAAGCTGGTGAAGGTAAAAATTTTAAAAAAGACATAGAAGAAATAATAGAAAAACTCAAAGAAGAAGTTCCAAAGGTATTTGATTCAAAGGAGTATGAGCAAAACAGCAGATTTTTAATGGAAGATTTAGAAAAAAACATAGAAGCTATTATAGAAGAATTGAATAAATTTGCTCAAACTAAAGGATTTAGGTATCAAATAACAGAAAGAGGACTTTTGAGTGTTCCTATTAAAGACGACGGAACAGTTATGCAAGAAGCTGAGTATGGCAAATTAACTCCAGAACAAGTTATGGTTATAAGAGAAAGTGCCATGAAGTTAAATCAAGATAGTAAGGATTATCTAGACAAAATAAAGGCAACTGAAGAAGATTATAAAAATAAAGTTCAAAACTTAGATAAAACTGTTGCAAAAAGTATAATAGATTTTTATTCTCACTACTTAATTGCAAAGTATGGTAAGTTTGAAAAAATAATAAATTATATAAAAGACCTTAGTGATGACATAGTGGAAAATATATCTAAGTTTAGAGCATCACAAGAACAGCAAGGTCAACAAGGCCCTATGGCTTTATTAGGAATGTTCCAACAAAAAGATGATGCTAAATTTTTTAATAGATATGGAGTAAATTTATTTATAGATAATAGTGAAACTAAATGTGCTAGTGTGGTTAGAGAAACGAATCCAACTTATTATAACTTAACAGGATCTATAGAATACAAAAATGAGATAGGAGCTTTAACTACAAGCTTCATGGAAATAAAACCAGGAGCTCTTCATAAAGCAAACGGTGGATTTTTAATATTAAATGTAAGAGATTTATTTTCACATCCATTTGCTTGGGAAGGATTAAAAAGATCATTAAAAACAAAAAAAATAGCCATGGAGTCTTTGAATAAACAATATGGATATATAGTAACTTCTACCTTAAAACCTGAGCCTATAGATTTAGATACAAAGGTTATATTAATAGGAGATAGTTATACTTATAGTATTTTATATACACATGATGAAGATTTTAGAAACTTATTTAAAATTATGGCAGATTTTGATATAGAGCTTGAAAGAAATGAAGAAAACCTATATAAAACAGCTCAATTTATAGCTAGCCATTGTGAAGAAGAAAATTTAAAACACTTTGATAAGTCTGCAGTTGAAAGAATAATAGAATACAGTTCAAGGGTAAGCGACAACAAAGAAAAACTGACAGCTAGATTTAATAAAATAGTAGATATATTATATGAGGCAGATGCATTAAGCGACTCAAACAAAGAATATGTAACTAAAGAAGATGTAGAAAATGCTATTAAGCAAAAGGTATATAGAAATAATAAATATGAAGAAAAATTAAATGAGATGTTTGAAGATGGAACGCTTCTTATAGATATAAGTGGAGAAAAAATAGGTCAAATAAATGGATTAGCTGTTATGGGAACTGGAGAATATAGTTTTGGTAAGCCATCTAAGATAACAGCATCTACTTATAAAGGAAGACATGGAATAATAAATGTAGAAAGAGAAGTTAAGCATAGTGGAAGTATACATGATAAAGGTGTTTTAATATTAAGCGGATATTTAGGAGAAAGATACGGAAAAGAAAAGCCTTTATCAATATCGACATCAATAACATTTGAACAAAATTACTCTGGAATAGATGGAGATAGTGCATCTAGTACAGAATTATATGTTGTTATATCAAATATTGCTCAAGTGCCAATAAAACAACATATAGCTGTTACAGGCTCTGTAAGTCAAAAAGGAGAAATACAGCCTATAGGTGGAGCAAATGAAAAAATAGAAGGGTTTTTTGATGTATGTAAGTTAAAAGGTCTTACTGGAGATCAAGGTGCAATGATACCTATCCAAAATGTTAAAAACTTAATGTTAAAAGATGAAGTAGTAGAAGCTGTAAAAGAAGGAAAATTCCACATATATGCCATATCTAAAATAGAAGAAGGGCTAGAAATATTAACAGGACTTACTATGGATGAAATAGACAAGAAAGTAAATGAACAATTAGAAAAATATCGTAAATTTGATAAGGAAGATAAAGAAAAAGAAGATAAGGAAGACAAATAAAAATAAGGAGCATGGTTAAATCCATGCTCCTTATTCTTGTTTATATACTATTTTGTAATTTTTAATATTTTACTTTCAGTAATTATATAATCAAGCTGTGCATCGTGAGATTCTTTTGGAATATTATCAAATAATTGAAGATCAAATGCTACACCTATTGTAGTAACATCATCTCGGAGAGTTAATAAAAATCTATCATAAAGTCCTGCCCCATAACCTAGTCTATAGCCATCCTTGTCGTATGCAACTCCAGGAACTATAACTAAATCTATCTCTTTATTGTCTACTGGCCTTATAAATTCCTCTTTTGGCTCTCTAACTCCAAAGGTTCCTATTTTTAATTCACTATCTAGATTTTTTATTTCAGAAGGAATAAGTTTTTTTTCTTTTAAAATAGTGATAGGAATTACGACTTTTTTGTCTAAATATATAAGAGTATCGATTAATATGTCGGTTTTTACTTCATTATTAAAATCTAAGTAAGCCATTATTGTTTTTGCTTTTTTTACTTCGTCCATATCAAGTAACTTTTGAATTATAAGTTTAGAATTGTGATTTACAGAATTTATATCTTGATTATTTCTTAGATCAAGTACTTTTTTTCTAAATTCTTTCTTCATATGGTCAATCCCCCCTTTGAATATGGTATAATCATTAACGTGTTACTATAAAGATTATATCATACTAACAAATTTATTATAATAAGGTGTTAAGATTGGAGCTGGTGAAATGATAAAATTTAAAGATGTTAGCAAGGTTTATCCAAATGGAAATCAATCATTATCTAATATAGATTTAAATATAGAATCAGGAGAGTTTGTTTTTTTGGTGGGGCACTCAGGGGCAGGTAAATCTACTCTATTAAAACTTTTACTAAAAGAAGAAGATGTGACATCTGGAAGTTTAAATATACTAGGACAAGATATAAAGTCAATGGATAAGAAGAATGTACATAAGTTTAGAAGAAATTTAGGAATAGTATTTCAGGACTTTAGATTATTAAATGATAAGACTGTATATGAAAATGTAGAATTTGCAATGAGAGTTATAGGACAAAGTCCAAAAAATATAAAAATAAGGGTTCCTGAGGTTTTAGAATTAGTAGGTCTGAGTGATAAATCTAACTGTTATCCAAGCCAATTGTCTGGAGGAGAAGCACAGAGGGTCGGAATTGCTAGAGCTATAGTCAATAACCCAGCCATTTTAATTGCAGATGAATGTACAGGGAATTTAGACTATAAAACTTCTAGAGAAATTATGAAAATATTAATAGACATAAATAAAAAAGGAACAACTGTAGTAATGGCTACTCATGCGCTAAACTTATTAGAAGAATTTATGACGAGAGTTGTAATGCTTCATAAAGGAAGCATTATACGTGACACTAAAGGAGGAGTTTATGAGAACATTGTATAGTGCAATTTATAATATAAAACAAGGATTTAAAGGGTTAGTATCTAGTAAAACAATGGCGGCAATATCAATAGGTTCTATAACATCTGCTTTGGTTATATTTGGTATTGTTTTAATGCTAATTTTAAATATAAACCAACTTGTATTATCTACAAAAGATCAAATCACTGAGGTAAGGGTTTTCTTAAATGATAATATGGGACAACAGGATATAGAAGATTTAAATAAACAAATAAGTTCAATAAGTAATGTTAAAAATATTAGGTATGAAACAAAGGAAAAATCTTTTGAAACTATGAAAAAAAGCTGGGGAGAAGATAAAAATCTATTAGAAGGAATTGAAAACCCACTTCAAAATTCATTTAGTGTAACTGTAAAGGATCCAAAATTTATAAAAAATGTTGCAGATGAATTAAAAAAATATGATGATATAGAAGATATAACTTATTATCAAGATGTTATAAATAAGTTTTTACTAATATCAGAAACATTGAAAAAAATCGGGATAGGTATAATCATTTGCTTACTAGTAGTGAGTGTAGTTATACTATCAAACACTATAAAATCTAGAGTTTATAGTAGAAAAGAAGAAATAGGAATTATGAAGTACATAGGGGCAAGTGATTGGTTTGTAATATCACCTTTTATAATAGAAGGGATTATTATAGGCGTTTTAGGAGCTTTAATAGCACTAATTATATCGTCGTCAATCTATAGTTATTTGTATGATAAGGTAAACAAAGCTTTATATAGCTTTATGCCGAATATGTTATTAACTACAGCAGATATTATAGGGTTATTAAGTATAACTTTTATAACTATAGGTATAGTTATAGGAACATTTGGCAGTATTATATCTGTTAAAAAGCATCTAAGAGTATAAAAATTAATTAAATAGGGGGAAGTTATGAAAAAAATATGCTTAACTCTAGCTGTATTAATTTTTATTAGTACAACTAGTACATATGCAAAAAGCACAAAGTCTTTAAATACACAGTTACAAAATAATGTAGAAAAACAAAAAGACGTAAGCGAAGAAATAATGACACTAGATACTACAATAAAAGATACAGAAAAAGCTATACAAGAAAGTGATATAAAGTTAGAAAGCATAAACAATGAAATTGAAGAGGTAAATAAAGATATAGAACAACTAGAAAAAAGTATAGAAGAAAACAATGAACTATTAGGAAAAAGATTAAGAGCTAGTAATAAGAATCTATCACTAGGATATATACAAATATTATTTAAAAGTGAAAATATATCTGATTTTCTAACTAATTTATATAGTATAAAGGAAATTGTAACTTACGATAAGAACATAATTGAAGAATTAGCAAGAGCTAGCGCAAGTCTAGATTCAAAAAAGAAAGACTTGACTTCAAAACAAGATGAAATAAAGCTGCTAAGCGATGACCTAAATAAGAAAAAGGTAGATTTAGAAGAAGATAAAAAACAATTAGGAGAATTAAAGGCTAAGTTAGAGAATGAAGAAAATGATATAGAAAAGAAGATAAGTGAAATATTAAATGTTAATAATATCACATCAGGGGATAATAATAACTATATAGTTAGTAATAATGGTTGGCCTGTTCAAGGACATACTAGAATAAGTTCTCCTTATGGAATGAGAATGCATCCTGTATTAAAGGTTCGTAAAATGCATACGGGTATAGATATACCTGCTCCAACAGGTACAAATGTAGTATCTATAGACAATGGAACGGTTATATTCGCTGGAGTTCAAGGTGGGTATGGAAATACTATTATGATACGACATGATGACGGTAAAGTTTCTTTATATGCTCATAATTCTAGACTTACAGCTGGTAATGGACAAAGAGTAAGTAAAGGCCAAGTTATAGCAAAGATAGGTTCTACAGGAAGGTCTACAGGCCCTCATCTTCATTTTGAAATTAGAATAAATGGAAGCCATGTAAATCCTATAAACTATTTAAGGTAATAAAAAAAGAGCCAAGCACATATACTAAATAGTAGATTATGTAAAAGGAGATGCATTAGATGATATCTAAGAAAAAGGCTTTAATTTATGGAATAGTTTTGGTTATGATTACTGCTCTTATTACATCAACTTTTCAGTTGTCGTTTGGGAATAAGGTAATTGTATCTAAATCTAATTATGAAGAGTACAAAAACTATTCTAAATTGCTTGGATTAAAACAGATGATAGAAGCGGATTACTATAAAAAGCCTAAAGAAGATGATCTATTAACTGGATCGATAAGAGGAATGTTTGAGGGATTGAATGACCCATATTCTCGATATTATACCGAAGAAGAGTTTGAAGAACTTAAAGAACAAACAGCAGGTGTATTTTCAGGTGTAGGTATAGTTATAGGTGCTGGAGAAGATGATCTTATAACCGTAATATCTCCTATAGAAGGGTCCCCTGCAGCAAAATCAGGTATAAAAACTGGAGATAAAATAATAAAAGTAGACGGAAAAAATGTAACAGCTAAAGAACTAGACAAAGCAACGCACCTGATAAAGGGAAAACCAGGAACGGACGTAACATTAAGTATAAAAAGAAAAGATAAGGATTTTGATGTAACTATAAAGAGAGAAGAAATAAAATTGCAAACAGTTAAATCTGAGGTTTTAGAAGATTCTATAGGATACATAAAAATAACATCGTTTGATGAGACTACTGATAAAGACTTTGAAGAAAATATAAATAGATTAAAAGAAAAAAACATAAAAGGATTAGTGTTAGATTTAAGAGGTAATCCAGGTGGATTATTAGATGTATGTCATAAAATCGGCGATATGCTAATAGGAAAAGGAACTATAGTATATACTAAAGATAACAAAGGAAACACAGAATACTTAAAATCAGATGAAGAAAGTCTAGGATTGCCTATTGCAGTACTTATAGATGGAGGGTCTGCTTCTGCTTCAGAAATATTAACTGGAGCAATAGTTGACAATAAAGTAGGTATAGCAGTTGGAACAACTACTTTTGGCAAAGGACTTGTACAAACGGTAAGAGAATTAAAGGATGGAACTGGTTATAAGTTGACTATAGCTCAATACTTTACACCAAATGGAAGTTATATACATGGAAAAGGAATAAAGCCTAATATAGAGATTAAAGATGAAGCTAAACAGTTAGATAGTGCAGTTGATTGGTTAAATGAAAAAATTAAATAAATATGAGATACGCTTAACTTTTGTTAAGCGTATTTTTTTTGAAATTTAACCGACATAAAAAAAGAGGTTTTTACAAAATATATAATTTTTTGTAAAAATATGTTGACTAGAATAATATGAGATGATATAGTTATACTTGTCCTTAAGAAAAGGGCAAAACAAAATTGAACTTTGAAAATTAAACAGTAGGTCAATTAACACACCATTTATTTATAAAGTAATGCCAAGTTTATCATGAGAGTTTGATCCTGGCTCAGGATGAACGCTGGCGGCGTGCCTAACACATGCAAGTCGAGCGAGGACTTCGGTCCTAGCGGCGGACGGGGGAGTAACGCGTGGGTAATCTGCCTCATACACACGGATAACATACCGAAAGGTATGCTAATACGAGATAACATTAAGAAATGGCATCATTTCTTAATCAAAGAATTTCGGTATGAGATGAGCCCGCGTCCCATTAGCTAGTTGGTAAGGTAAAAGCTTACCAAG
>NZ_JCANUR010000006.1:0-146658 GCF_059569055.1 Sporacetigenium mesophilum DSM 16796
ATAGCAAGGAGGATACACCTGTTCCCATTCCGAACACAGAAGTTAAGCTCCTTAGCGCCGATGGTACTTGGTGGGAAGCTGCCTGGGAGAGTAGGACGTAGCCACGTAATCTTTTTTAGTTAATAACAATAAAAACAGGGTTCCTACTAATTGTAGAAATCCTGTTTTTAAATTTTACATAAAAATAAATTTAGGTTAAACTAGTATTAGGGCAATTAATCTTAGTATATACTATCTAAATAATAATATATTGGAGGAATACAAATGGATTTTAATGCTAAAGCTGCTAACTGGGATAATGAAACAAGAATAAAAAGAGCAAAAATGGTTGCTGATGAAATAACTAAGTCGATAAATATAGAAGAACAATATAGTGCCTTGGAATTTGGTTGTGGAACAGGCCTTGTAAGTTTTAACCTAAAAGACAAATTTAAGCATATTACATTAATAGATGTATCAGAAAATATGATGGAAGTCCTTAATTCAAAAATCAGAGATTCTAAAGTAAATAACATGACACCTATTTTAACTGATATAAATAAAAATGCTGAAGTAATAGGTGACAAATATGATGTAATATATACTTCAATGGCATTGCACCATATTGTAGACGTAAGACCAACATTAGAAAACTTATATAAAATGCTTAAGGATAATGGATATTTCTGTATTGCTGAATTAGTTGAAGATAATGGAAGTTTTCATAGATCTGAAGAAGGTTTTAGTGGTCATCATGGCTTTAACCAAGAAGTGTTGAAAGATATGTTAGAGGAAATTGGGTTTAAAGATGTAAAATCACATATTTTCTATAGCGATGTTAAGGTTGTTGAAAATTTAAAAGTTAAATTTTCTTTGTTTCTTATGATAGTAAGAAAATAATATAGATAATACATAGTAGTTTAATATTATAAAGTAAAGGTCCAGTAAAGATGATTTTGATTCTCTTAACTGGACCTTTAGTTATTGGATTTGCAAAAAAATTTTTTGTATAAAAATAGAGGAATTTGTCTCTTTTTATCTAATTTATATATGTTATGGAAACATATAAATAGTATACTTTATATGTTAAGAAAGGAATAAACATATGAGAAGTTTAAAGAAAAAGATAATGATACCTATAGTTTTATTATTTACAATAGGTACTTTAATGTTGTCTCTTGTTGCATACTATAAATCTAAGGAGATAATAATTAATTATGTTGAGTTGTTAGCTCAAAGTAAGGCTGAAAAATTAGTAACTAAAGTTGAATATAAAATAGCAAAATGGAAGTCAGTAGTTAACATGTTTGCTTCATTGGATATAGCAAAGAATATGGATCATGAAGGATTTAAAGAATATATAGCTAGTAATAGAAAAATGTATAATAAAGAGTACGAGTTTTTAGCTATTATAGATAAAGAAGGTAATTACTTATCAATTGATGGAGATAAAGGCAATATTTCAGATAGAGATTATTTCCATGAAGTTATAAATACTGGAAATACAGTTATTTCAAAACCTTTAATATCAAAAGATACTGGAAATTATGTTATTGTTGTCTCAGCGCCTATTAAAGATGACAATGGAGAAATTATAGGTTTGGTTGGGCTAGATGTAAACTTATCTGTTATTACAGATATAATTAATGATGAAAGAATTGGAAATGACGGTTATGCATATATGCTTAACAAAGAGGGTATAGTTGTGGCTCATCCAGATAAGGACTATATATATAAATTTAATCTATTAAATGATAAAAATAAAGATGTAGTTAAACTAGGTAAGCAAATGATAAGTGGTGAATCAGGAATAGGATATTATGAACATAAGGGTGTAGAAAAAATAGCTTCATATATGCCAATAGAGTCTACAGAATGGTCTGTAGCAATGAGTGCTAATTATGATGAGGAAACTAAGAGTATAGTAATGTTAAGAAATTTTATGTTATTAATGGGAACCGCTATTCTAGTTTTAATTCTAATATTATTAAATTATGGTACTGATAATTTAGTTAAGCCTATTAATAACCTAAAAAGAAAGATGGAAATGGCTACTAAAGGAGATTTATCTGTTCAATGCGACATAACAAGTGACGATGAAATAGGTGTACTTGCCACAAGTTTTAATAAATTAATAAAAGAAAATAAAAGATTATTAGAAGAAAATAAAAGATTATTAGAAGAAACTATTGAATACGACAGGCTAAAAACTGAGTTTTTCTCTAATATATCCCATGAGTTAAAAACACCGTTAAATATGATTTTTTCTACAATACAATTGTTACCTTTATATATTAAAAATGATAATGAAAAATTAGAAATTACAAAGATTAATAAACATATAAGTACTATGAAGCAAAATTGTTATAGGCTATTAAGATTAGTTGATAACTTAATTGATATTACTAAAATAGATTCTGGATTTGGAGAAATTAATTTGCAAAATAAGAACATTGTAGAGGTTGTTGAGAATATAACTTTATCAACTGTTGAATATGCAGAAAATAAGTCTAGAACAATTATATTTGATACTGATGTAGAAGAAAAAATTATGGCTTTTGATCCAGAGAAAATGGAGAGAATCATCCTAAATCTTATTTCAAATGCTGTTAAATTCACAAAACCTAATGATGAAATAAAGGTTAATATTTATGATGGTGTAGACAATATTACAATTTCTGTAGAAGACACTGGTATAGGTATTCAAAAAGATCAACAGGAAATGATATTTGAAAGATTTAGACAAGTTGATCATTTGCTAAGTAGAAGACATGAGGGAAGTGGAATAGGCCTATCTCTTACAAAATCTTTAATTGAAATGCATGGTGGTAAAATCTCTGTTAACAGTGAATATGGAAAAGGAACAGAGTTTATTATTGAACTGCCTATAAGAACTATTGATGAAGAAGATAAAAATATAATAAATGACTTTTCGCAACAAACTAATGTAGAAAAAATTCACATTGAGTTTTCGGATATATATGAATAATAGCTTTAAAATCTAAAAGCCCTTAAATTAAGGGCTTTTATTTATCTCTTAATACAGTTATAAAACCGTCTAATATATCATGGCTAACGACAAATCCCTTTGATTTATAAAATTCCAAAGCGTTAGTATTTCCATTAGAAACAAATACAAAATAATCATCAATATCATCAAATTCCTTTAACCATTTCATGGACATATCAAATAATACTGAGCCAATTCCCATTTGTCTGTATTCTTCTTTAATATAAAACTGTGATAAACAACCTACATTATCATTTTTAACAGTAGAAAGATCAAAGAAAGTTGCAAAGTCACTAGAATATGTTTCCTTTGGAGACACGTTAGAATATACATAACCAACTGGTTTATTATCATCTCTAACAACTACAATATAATTGTGTAGTGCGCTTTTTACAGAAGGAACCATTCTTGTATCAAAACTCATTGGATCAAACAACTCTGGTGTAACTGTTGCTACTGACTTTTGAAATACCATTAGTTCATTACATAAATCTCTACAGTATTCAATTTTATCATTAGGTATAACTTCATATGTTATTTTCATAAATTTCTCCCCTTTTATTAATATTATTATGTAGTCCTAAAATCTAGGCTACATTAAAATAGGTTGATTAACTATGATATAATTATAATACATGATAAATATTCTACAAGTATGCAGTATTAAATGACTAAGTAAGAAAAAACTGACTAAAGGAGTTATTAAATGAATAATAAAGATAGGGAAAATAATATAAGTAATTGTCCATTAACATATGCCTTAGACTTAATAGGAGGTAAGTGGAGGCTTCCTATTATATGGGCTTTGCATAAAAATGATACTCTACGTTATAACGAATTGAAGAGAAAAGTTGATGGAATAACTAACATGATGTTATCTCAATGTTTAAAGGAAATGGAAATGTATGGACTTGTTAATCGCAAGCAGTACATGGAGATTCCACCAAGGGTAGAATACTCATTGTCTGAAGCTGGTGAAGACTTAATACCAGCACTTGAGTCATTGGCAAGATGGGGTAAGGGTATGAAAAGTAGGCAAATAGATATTATAGAGGAAGAGAATACAGATGATATTGTTGATATTGTTTAAATAAACAAAGAAATAGGCTATAATTGGAATATAGTATTAAAAAGAGGAGTTTTAAAAAATGCGAGATTTAAAAAGTGTAGAAGAGAAGATTTTAGATAGAGCACTGTATTTAATAGGTACAAATAGATCAAGTGATGTTTCAATAAGAGCTATAGCAAAGGAAGCAAATGTAAATGTAAGTGCCATTAATTATTATTTTAGAACAAAAGAAGAAATGTTAAGACAAGTAAAGGAGTTTTATATTACTAATACAGTTACAATCTCATCCATACTAGATGACGAAGAACACAGTGAAGAAGAAAGACTTGTTTTATTTGCCAATGAAATAATGGAATATATTTTAAGATTTCCTGGAATAACTGTATTGTTAAGGGATGCAGCAAGCTTAAAAGACGTGGACGAGATTTCTAATAAGATAATAAATGTATCTAGGGAAATGCATGAGAAAATGGATAAAACATTATTCAATGTTACAAAAGGTGATAAACTTAGCTGTAAATATAAAAAGATGATTTTTATGTCTTCTATCATATATCCAATAGAAAATAATGATGTAATAGATTTTGATGAAACTATTATAAATACTAAAGAAGGCAGAATAAAATATATCAAAAATCTAATAAAAATGTTAAAGAATATGTAAAAAAAGACTATTTGATTTAATAGTCTTTTTTTATTGCACTTAAAGTAAATAAAAATTAAAACAATTTGTTTTAAACATATTGATTAAGTTTGTTAAATATTCTATAATTAATCCATAGATATATCTAAAGAGTAATTGTGAAAACGGTTACCTAAGTAAGTTTTACCTAATTTTGCAAAAAACAGATGTTAAAAAAGTAGCTATATCAATATAAAATATTTGGGAGGTTATGTTATGAAGTACAACAATCTTTTTAGCCCTATAAAAATTAGAGGTTTAGAGTTAAAAAATAGAGTAGTTTTTCCAGCTATGGGAACTAAAATGGGGAGTGAAGATAAATTTGTTACTCAACAAGTTATTGATTACCATGTAGCTAGGGCTTTAGGTGGATGTGGACTTAACTTTACAGAAGTATGTTCAGTTTATGCGCCAGCTTCACCTAGAAAATTCTTAGCTATTTGTGATGATAAGTATATTCTAGGGCTTAAAAAACTAACAGATTCTATACATGAAGCAGGTGGAAAAGCTGGTGTTCAGCTTTGGCTTGGTGGAATGGCTGCAATTCATGGTGATCCAACACAAATGATAGTTATACCAAGTGATGTAGATATTCCAGGAAGTGATTATAAGATACCAGGTGCAAGCTTAGAAACAATTAAAGAATGTGTTAATGCCTTTGGGGATGGTGCTAAAAGAGCAGTTGAAGCTGGTTTTGATGCTATAGAATTCCATGCAGGTCATAACTATGCTCCACATGTATTTTTAAGTCCAGCTTTTAATAAGAGAACAGATGAGTACGGTGGAGGTTTAAAAAACCGTGCAAGATTTTTAATAGAATGTATAGAAGCTATTCGCAAAAATATACCAGAGGATATGCCTTTATTTATGCGTCTTGATGCACAGGACGATTATTTAGAAGGTGGTTTAACTATAGAAGAGGTTATAGAGTTTTGTAAAATGGCTAAAGAAGCTGGAGTTGACGTTTTAGATGTATCTCGTGGAAACTTCTCAACTGCAGCAATAAAATATGAAGTTCCGCCAATTGATTTACCAAGAGGATTTAATGTTCATAATGCTACAAGAATAAGAAAAGAAACAGGGATGATTACTATTGCAGTAGGAAGAATAAACGATCCATCTCAAGCTGATGAAATTATAGAAAGTGATAAGGCTGATATGGTTGTAATGGGTCGAGCTCAACTTGCAGACCCAGAGTTTTGTAATAAGGCTAGAGATGGAAGAGAATACAGTATAGTTAGATGTGTTGGTTGTAACCAAGGCTGTTATGATTACTTTGTAGATGATGAAGCACCATTTATAAGTTGTATGAGAAATCCAGCTTTAGGAAGAGAAGCAGAATATAAACTTACAAAAACTAATTCTCCTAAAACTGTTTTAATAGCAGGTGGAGGAATTGCAGGACTTGAAGCAGCAATGGTTTTAAAAGAAAGAGGACACAATCCAATAATATGTGAAGCATCAGATTCTCTTGGAGGTCAATTTGCACTTGCAGGTGCAGCTCCTAGAAAAGAAGAAATGAGAGAAGCTGCCCTTGCTATGGGCGAACAAGCTATAAGAGAAGGTATTGAAGTTAGATTTAATACACATGTTACTAAAGAGCTTATTGAAGAAATAAAGCCAGATGAGGTTATTATAGCTATAGGTTCTGCTCCTATGAATCTAAATATTCCAGGTGGAAGTTTAGATAATGTAACTAATTCTCATGATGTACTTTCAGGCAAGGTAAATGTTAATGGAGATGTAGTAGTTATTGGTGGAGGTCTTGTTGGACTTGAAGTTGCTGAATACCTTCATGGAAAAGTAGGTGAAATTACTGTAGTTGAAATGAATGATAAAGTAGCAAAGGATTTAGGACAGTTACGTAATATTTGTGTTATGGAAAACCTACATGAATTTGGTATAAAAACAGTTACAAATGCTAAATGTGTTGAAATTAAAGAAGATGCTGTTGTTGTTGAAATAAATGGTAATATAGAAGAAATTCCATGTGATTTAGTGGTTGTAGCTATTGGGGCAAAATCAAGAAATTTTGATGATTTAAGCTCATATTGTAATGAAAATTCAGTGACATGTCACGTTGTAGGTGATGCAGTTCGTGCACGTAGAGCACTTAATGCTGTATATGAAGCAAATGAAATAGCAAGAAAAATATAATGTTTAATTGATTGTAATCCAAAAAGGTCTTACTTTTGTATAAAGTAAGACCTTTTTTAAATAGTTATATATTTCCTATACACTTATCCTCTAAAAAACTTTATTATATACGTATATATAAACTGAAGGAAGGTGGTGTCTTAATTACTATGCTAATTAATAAAGACAGAGATGAATTTATAGTAGAAAATAAGGCATTCGTCCAGAATACAGCAAGTGGTGTATGCAAAAAAAGATTGAACTGGGAAAATGACGATGAATTAAGTATTGCTCTTATAGCATTTAACTCAGCTTATGAACATTACAACAAAGATAAAGGAAATTTCTTTTCATATGCAAAAGTTGTTATAAGAAATGCTCTTATAGATTTTTTTAGAAAAGAAAAACATAATGATTATTTAGTTTTTGAAAATGACGATGCCAACGAGCATGATTATATAGATAGTAAGTTGTCTTTGAGTGAATATGAAAAGCAGATGGAAAATAAATTAAGAAAAGAAGAAATTGCAATGTTAACAGATGAACTTTTAACATACCAACTTACTTTTAAAGATCTTGTAGACTCATCACCATCTCACAGAGATACTAGGGATGAAATTTTGAAAATGGTTTCTAAATGTATTACAAATAACTTAATTATAAAGAGTATTAAAGATAAAAAGAGGTTACCTGTAAAAGAAATAATCATCTTAACTGGGAAGAACAGAAAATATATAGAAAAATGGAGACGATATATATTGGCTTTAATAATTATTTTATCTAATGAAAACTACAACTATATTAAATCATATTTAAATATAAAATTAGAAAGCGAGGTGTAAATATGCAAACTAAAACTGGTATAGTTATGGAAGTTAAAGGCAAGAGAGCATGTATAATGACGCCAAGTGGTGAATTTGAGAAAGTTTTAATAAGTAGTAATGGTCCTGGGGTAGGGGAAATATATACTGGACAAGTTTATAAAAAAAACAACAACATTAAATACTTTGTTTCTGCAGCTTCAGTATTTTTATGTGTTGCCTTAGCAGGTAGTTCATATGCTTACTATAAACCTGTAAATTCACTAGTTGTTAAAATTAATGATATTGGTACAAAAATTCAAATTAATAAGTTTAATAAAATAATAAATGTATCTACCATTAAAAAGGAATCAGATAATAAAGTAAAATCTTTAAAATTAAAACACAAAGATATAAACGATGGTCTTACTCAAATAGTTGAATCATCAAAAGGGACTAATAATAATGTATTCATAGAAATAAAAACTAACACTAAGGTTGAAAGCAAATTAGATATAGAAAAATTTGAAGAAAATATGCAAAAAGAAAGTATAGATTATACTATAGATAAAAAAGTCAAAGAAGATAAAGACGTTAAAGTAAATAATAATGCAAATTCTAAAAGTGAAACAACAAAAGTGGATGAAGAAAATGCAGTAAAAATCAATAATGCTAATAAGGCCTCAAATGAGAATAAGGTAGAAAACGTTAATAAAAATAATAAAAATGAGAATGCTGAATCTAATGCTAAGAACAATTTAAAAAATGAATCTGCTAATAAAAATGCAAATAATAATTCTAATAAGGAAAATAAAGAAAATAAAAAGAATGATAAAAAGAATAATTAACTAATTTAAACTTAAAAAAGCCCTTGAAAAAGGGCTTTTTACTATGCTAATTCAAATTCAGTAGTATCAGTAGCTATTACTTTAGCGTCTACAATTCCTACTAAATCAGCCCCTTTGGGCTTAAAAACATTCTTCTCAACTATTAAGTTCATAGCAGAAGTTATTTCACCTTGTGATATATCAGCCCTAGGATCATCTATTGACATAGATATATTTTGACCTAGTGCATCTACAAAAGTCATAACCAACCTAGTTTTTACCATAAAACTACCTCCTTTCCTATATTTTTAAACTACTAAGCACTTATAGATGTGTTATCTACTTTTAAAACATCCATTAAATCATGTGGTTGAAGACCAACAAATGCATCTGCAACAGCCAAAACATCATCAGCTAATGCATCATGTTTTAAGGCACCAAATGTTTTAGATCTAGTTATTGCCTTACCATCTCCATCAAGTCCCAAAGATAACTTTATCTTTAATGACGAAAGATTATTTATTTCTACTGCCATATTATCTACCTCCTTTCCTTTAGGTTAATTTAATTATATAAGGTATTAAATTAGCCAAACAGAAAAGAAGTTTTAGAAATTATTTTAGTAAATTACTTTAAATGACCATTTTAATAAATAAATATAAAATTAGAGTTGTTCTATTGTAATATAAAAAGGATAAATATGGGAAATAATGTTGACAATGTTATATAACAAAATTATAATGAGAGTAAATTAAAACAGAACATACGTTCGAAAAAGTTGCTAAATGATCATAAGGGGGAGTAATTCATGGAAATGGTAGTACATGAAGGAGATGTTCAAAGTAAGGGATATGGAATAATTCCAAAGCTAGTAATGCAAGATAATAGACTTACAATAGAGTCAAAGGCAATATATGCATATTTGTCTTCTTATTGTGGGGGAGGGCTAAATCAGGCATATCCAAGTATAAAAGCAATAACAAGTCATTTAGGGATAAGTGAAAAGAGATTCCAGGGTCATATTAAATCTTTGAAGGAATTTGGATATATAACTGTAGATAAGAAAAGAGATAATAAAGGTGTATTTATACATAACATATATACAATAAATCAATATATAAAAGCTGACTATCCATCAGGTCAAAATCTACCGGTGGATAACCTACGGGTAGATAACCCACCGGTAGATTATCTATCCGTAGATAACGTAGGCACTAATAATAACAGTACTAATAAAAACAATAATAATAATAACATTTATAATAAAAACATACATACATATAGGGAAACTGAAAAAGAAAAAATAACAACTATGACTAAGTTATATGAAAACAATTTAGGTGTAGTAAATAAGTTTACAAAAAATTGGATTATAGAAGTATCTAAAGATATAGATGTTGAGTTATTTAAAAAAGCTATAGATATATGTGTAAGTAAAAATAATTGTACCTTAGGGTATTTAACGGGAATAATAAGAAACTGGATAAATCAAAACATAAGAGATATAGATGGTTTAAAATGTAATGAAAATATGTCTAAGAATAATAGTAAAACAAAGTTTCACAACTTTAAAGAGACTTTTAATAAATATACAGAAGAAGAATTAGAAAATATTATTATGCAAAAACAAGAATTTAAATGGAGCTAAATTAAGGGGGAATTGAGATGATAGAGTATTTAAAAATAGAAGATTTACCAGATTCTTTTTATGATATTGCTGATGAAATAGGAATGGATACTTTTATAAAGTTGTGTGAGTTATGTGGAGGAAGTTCTGTGTATATTCCAACTATGAAATCTATATTAAAACCTGTTAGAAATAGAGTCATTAAAGAAAGCTTTGATGGAGGAAATTATAAAGAATTAGCTAGAAAACACAATATAACTGAGGTACAAGTTAGAAAAATAATTGCACATATATAAAGAGTATTTTCCATAGGATATATATTTTGTTTGCAACAAATAATATATTTGTTAAGATCATTTAGATTAAGGAGTAAATTATATGTCCAAAAAAAGATATTTTGTCCTTGTTTCCCACTGTTTACTCAATCCATCAACTAGGGTTCATTTGTTGGGAAAAAGATTTGATATTTCCAAAATGGTTAGTGAATATTTTTTAGACAAAAGTATTTCTATTATACAATTACCTTGCCCAGAGTTTACAGCTATGGGATATTGGAGAAATCCACAAGGTAGAGATCAGTATGATAATATATTTTTTAAAAAACACTGTAGATCAGAGTTAACAAATTATGTAGATATGGTTTGTGAACTTAGAAATAATAGCAATACACCTTTATGCTTCATAGGTATTCAAGGAAGTCCTACTTGTAGTATTAGTTGGGGCAAACACAAAACTAATAAGTATGAAACAGAATCTATGGTAGAAGATACAAGCTCACCGCAAGTACCAGGAGTATATGGGGTAATGACAGCTGTATTAGACGATATGTTAAAAGAAAATGGAATAGATATACCATACTTTGAAGCACCTATAAAAGCAAATAAAGAATCAGATTTAGCTATTAAGTTTATAAGTGACTTAGATGAATTGTTATCTAATCCAGAAGATTATTTATAGATTCCTAAATTGGAATTAATAGGAAATTATAAAAAGTGCTTGCATATATTTAGGAGATATAATATAATCTTTATAAGTTAAAAAGCTAAAAGCTAAGAAGGAAACTAGTAGAAAATAAGTTTGTATTCAGAGAGTGAGTGGTTGGTGAGAACTCATTGCAAAGATTTTCGAATCCATTCCGGAGCTTCTAATCGGAACTAACAGTAAGATTAGACGTATACCTACGTTACAGGTCTAAGAGGGTTATATTTTATATAACCAATTAGGGTGGCAACGCGGATAATGACTTTCGTCCCTTTATACAGGGGTACGAAGGTCTTTTTTTATACAAAAAAATAGCCAAAAAGCTAAGATGGAAACTAGTAGAAAATAAGTTTGTATTCAGAGAGTGAGTGGTTGGTGAGAACTCATTACAATGGTTTTTGAATCTATTCCGGAGCTTCTAATCCAAATAAGATTAGACGTAAACCTACGTTACAGGTCTGAGAGGGTTATATTTTATAACCAATTAGGGTGGCAACGCGGATATAGACTTTCGTCCCTTTTTATAGGGATACGAAGGTCTTTTTTTATACACAAAAATAGGAGGTGGCATTATGGGTTCTTTCAAAGGATTATATACTTTTGCAAATGTAGCTAATATGTACGATGTAAATCAAGAGCATTTAATAGAAGGTATAGGACAAAGATTTGTTAACAACATTGATGTAAAAAGATTTGGTGATACTTGGGTTATAACAGAAGCAGCGCTACTTAAAGAATTTGGATTTGTACCTTTATTTAATGATAGCAATTTCAATATGGAATTATTTTAATATAAGATTTAAAACATATACAAAAAAATAGTCAAAAAGCTAAGAAGGAAACTAGTAGAAAATAAGTTTGTATTCAGAGAGTGAGTGGTTGGTGAGAACTCATTGCAATGATTTTCGAATCTATTCCAGAGCTTCTAATCGAAATAAGATTAGACGTAAACCTACGTTACAGGTCTGAGAGGGTTATATTATATAACCAATTAGGGTGGCAACGCGGATATAGACTTTCGTCCCTTTTTATAGGGGTACTAGGGTCTTTTTTTAATACAATAATAGAGGAGGTAATACTATGGGTTCTTTCAAAGGATTATATACTTTAGCAAATGTAGCTAATATGTACGATGTAGATCAAGATTATTTAATAAAAGGTATAGGTGAAAGGTTTGTTAACAATATAGATGTAAAAAGATTTGGTGATACTTGGGTTATAACAGAAGCAGCATTACTTAAAGAATTTGGATTTGTACCTTTATTCAATGATAGCAATTTCAATATGGAATTATTCTAATAAGAAAAATTAAAGCAGCCAATAGGCTGTTTTTTCTTTTGTTACTACGTATCGTATAACGACTCGTATAACGTATCGTCCTCAAAACGAGTACAAGAAAAAGAAAAACAACTCCTGAATTGTTGGTTTCTGATAAAATATAAAAAGGAAGAAGAATAATTAAAGAGGTGATATTATGGACAAGAATTGTATATTTTGCAATATAGATAACTATGTTTTAGAAAATGAATTAGCTTATGCCATATACGACAAGTTTCCAGTAAGTAAAGGGCACTTGCTTATTATATCTAAAAGACATGTTAGTGGATATTTTGACGCTACAAAAGAAGAAAAGTTAGCTATATATGATTTAGTAGATAAATGTAAAGAATTACTTGAAAAGGAATATTCACCAGATGGATATAATGTAGGGATAAATATAGGAGAAGCTGGTGGACAAACTGTTATGCATTTACATGTTCATTTGATCCCTAGATACAATAGAGATGTAGAAGATCCTAGAGGTGGAATAAGAGGAGCAGTACCTGATAAGATGAAGTACTAAATTATTTATTAGTTTGGGGAGAATAATATTATGCTAAATGATTACGACAAACAATGTATTAATGAAATTAAAAAGAAGACAGGCCTTAATGAAAAAATGGCAATTAAATATTATGAAGAAAATGAAAAAGATATTGAAAAGACATTTATTGATATAAAAAATAAAATAGATTTAGGAATTATTACTATAACTGGTGCCGGCGCTGCTGGAGTTGTATATGGAAATGTAAGTAATGCAAGTACACTTTATGGTATGGATAAATTTAATACTCCAAGAGGCCATGGTTTTGCAGCAGAAATGGCAAATGACTTACATGACAAATTATCAGGTCAAAAAATTACTCCAGGTGCAGGAAGTGACAACAAGCTAAATGGAGCTGATAGGATTGTAAACGGTGTGGAAATTCAATCAAAATACTGTGCTTCAGGTTCAAAATGTATATCTGAATGTTTTGATGAAAATGGATTTAGATATTGGACTAAGGATAATACCCCAATGCAAATAGAGGTTCCATCGGATAAATATGAATCTGCTGTTCGTGCAATGGAAAATAGGATAAAAAATGGTCAAGTTCCTGGTGTTACTGATCCAAGTGAGGCAAAAAACATTGTAAGAAAAGGCCATTATACATATGAACAGGCAAAAAATATAGCAAAGTTCGGTACTGTTGATTCAATAAAGTTTGATGCAAAAAATGGAGCAATTATAGCTACAACTGCCTTAGGAATAAGTACAGCTTTAACTTTTGCTACATCTATTTGGAATGGTGATGACTTTGATGTTGCCCTAAAGTCATCAGTGTATTCTGGATTAAAAGTTGGTGGAACTACATTTATTACAGCTGTTTTATCAAGTCAATTATCAAGAGCTGGACTTAATAGTGCGTTAATAGGTAGTTCAGAGGCAATAGTTAGGATTATGGGACCAAAAGCCTCAGCTATGTTAGTAAATGCTTTTAGAAGTGGTACTAATATATATGGAGCAGCTGCTATGAAAAGTGCGGCTAAACTATTAAGAGGAAATGCTATAACTGGAGCAGTTTCAGTTGTTGTTTTATCATCTGTAGATGTAGTAAATATTTTTAGAGGAAGAATTTCAGGAGCACAATTATTTAAAAATGTTGCAAATACAGCATCTACTGTAGCTGGAGGTACTGCCGGATGGGTAGGAGGAGCTACTGCTGGGGCGGCAATAGGCTCTTTTATACCTGTAGTAGGTACAGCAGTTGGAGGAGTTGTTGGAGGTTTATTAGGATCATTTGCAGGAGGTAGTGCTGCAGGTAAAGTTTCAAATAAGGTTTTAAGTGGGTTGATTGAAGATGATGCAGATGAGATGGTACGTATTATTGAAAATGTATTTACTCAAATGGCAGAAGATTACTTATTGAATCAAGAAGAAGCAGAGAATATTGTTGATAATCTAAAAGATGTTTTAAATGGTTCAACTCTCAAAGATATGTTTGCTAGTTCTAATAGAAAAGAATTTGCACATGAATTATTAATAGACAATATTGAAAGAGAAGTCAAAAAACGTGAAAAAATACAATTGCCTACTCAAGAAGAAATGGTTAGAGGATTGAGAGAGGTTCTTGAGGAAATATCTGAAGAGATGGCTATGGCATAAGAATTAAAGAGTATACCCTACCCCCAGGTCACCGCTAGTTACCTGGGGGGTATTTTGTGTATTCATACATAAATAGCACTTCTAAAACATATATATATAAATTAAAAAGGGTGAATAGTATGATAGATAATAAAAATTTATTGAAAAAAGATATTACTGGAGTAGATACATATAAAGGTTGGTATAAGCCTTTTGACGATGAAAAAAGACTTGCGTTTATGATAGACGAAGACTTAACTATAGAAGGTAGAAAAGTAAATATAATAGATTGGAAAAATGGATTGGCTATACTTTGTGCCGATGTGGAAGATAGAGATTGGGCAAAAAAAGTAAAAGAAAGAGTTTTTAATGGATATGAAGTGGAGCTATATATAAAAAACAACTTATGTAACGAAAGATATGTTCAAGTAGATGTGAAAAAATGTGAACTATCAGATGAAGGTCATTTTATAATTAATTTTTAAAATTTTAAAAAATATTTTAACAAAAATGGTTTATTTTAATACAACAGACTATTATATATTTTTCATAGTTAATACACATAATATATTTAGACCGAAAGGTTACTTTAAAATTAATGGGAGGTATTAATTATGCATAATATAAACAAAAGTATAGGATGTACTGTATCACAATGTAAATTCCATGATGACAACAAAGATTATTGTACATTAAATAATATAAAAGTAGTTACACATGAAAATAAAACTAAAGAAGTTAAAGGTTCAGACTGTGGAAGTTATGAACCAAAAAATTCTCTAAGATAATACAGATTAAAAGTTGCTAAGATTTTTCTTAGCAACTTTTATTTTTTTGTTTTTATAGAAGATCATATAAAAAATTGAAAGAAAAACACACTATACCTTTTAAAACATATTATAAAATATGTAACAAATTTACATTAAAAATATATAAGAAAGGATTGTGTAAATTATGCAAGATGGTTTTTTAACTGTATCTGTTGTTGAGAGAGTGACAAACAGACCTATTGTAGATGCATTAGTCAGTATATATAGTATACCTGATGAAGCAACAGGTACTACTACCTCTGCTGTTGTATATGAAAATTTACCAACTGATATATCAGGTCAAGTTACTAGATTAACTTTACCTGCGCCAGATTTAATATACTCACAGCAACCTTCTGATGTAAGACCTTATAGTAGATATATTGTAGAAGTAAAAAAAGATGGTTATGAAACAGTTATGATAAATGGATGTCAAGTTTTACCTGTTGTTGAAGGAAGGCAACCTGTTGCATTAGAACGAAGACAAAGAAGTCCACTTCTTTATAAACGTCAAAATGAAGAGATTCTTCTTATAGATGATCATACACTATATGCAACTTATCCACCTAAAATACCTGAATCTGATTTGAAACCTCTTCCACCACCAACAGGATTTGTAGTTTTAGATAACCCTGTAGTTCCTGAATTTATAATTGTTCATGATGGACTTCCTACAGATACATCAGCTAAAAATTATTGGATGTTTTATAAGGATTATATAAAAAATGTAGCATCATCTGAGATATATTCAACTTGGCCAACAGCAACTATATACGCAAATGTAATAGCAATAATATCATTTACTTTAAATAGGGTATTTACAGAGTGGTATAGAAATCAAGGATATGATTTTACTATAACATCGACTACAAATTATGATCATAAATTCATATATGGAAGAAATACATTTAATCCTATAAATGTAGTTGTTGATGAGATATTTAATACTTTTATAAAAAGACCTCCAACTGCTAGACAGCCTCTTTTAGCTCAATATTGTGATGGTGACAGGGTCCAATGTCCAGGTCAAATGACTCAGTGGGGTAGTAAAGCTCTAGGAGATCAAGGAAGAACCTATGAACAAATATTGAAAGCTTTTTATGGAAACGATATAACATTGGAAAAAGCGCAAGTAGTAACTGGTGTTCCAATTTCTTATCCAGGTTATCCCCTTACATTATGGTCTAGCGGTACACCTGTAAGAACTATTCAAGGTCAGTTAAACGCTATAGCAAATGTTTATTCTGCAATACCAAGATTAAGAGTAGATGGCATTTATGGTCCTGCAACACAAGCATCGGTTAGAGAATTCCAAAAGATATTTGGATTACCACAAACTGGAGTAGTAGACTTTAAAACATGGTATGAAATATCTCATATATATACAGCTGTAACTAAAATAGCAGCACTTTAAAATATAATAGAGCCTCACCTAAGTATGAATTAGGAGAGGCTTTATTAATTAATATATTATATAATTTACATAGAGGTACGAACATTTAAGTTTAAGGGGGGTATTATATGGGTCTAGTATATAAGAAATGTCCAAGCTGTGGATCAAAGAATTCAGCAAAGATAGTATATGGAATGCCAAGTTATGAACTATATGAAAAAGCCCACAAAGGAAAAGTAGTCCTTGGTGGGTGCTGTATTATGGAAGCTGCGCCACAGTATTTTTGCAAAGATTGTAGTTATGAGTGGAATAAAAACGAGGTTATTTATAATGCTTATAATAGTATTTCAAATGTAAAAGCATATGTAGGTGGATATTCTGGTCCAAATTATGAAGTTGAACTAGATTTTGAAAATAAAAAGTTAATATGGATTAAGAAAGTAAATCTAGAAGAAATTGAAGACTCAGTTAAAAAAGCTATTGATTTAGATAAGCATAAATATATAATTGAGAATCTAAAAATTATAAAATTACTAGGGTGGAAAAGAAATTACGAAGATCCTGGTGTTTGTGATGGTACTCAATGGAGTATAGATATAAAAAGTGATGGCAAGGTAATTCATAAGTCTGGAAGTAATAATTATCCAAGAACATGGGATATGTTTTGTAGTTTAATTGAAGAAGTTACCGGGAAGGCTTTTGGGTAAGAATTTTCACTACCTAACGTTTCGTTCAGTAGTGGTTATATTAACATAATTAAGGTTATGTAAGTAAGATATAGTGTGTACTCAAAACGAGTACTGAATATAGATTCCCCCCCGTCACGTTTTGTTACGGGGGGGGAAAGTATCTAAGGTCAATAACAATATATTGTAATAAATAGTACCCCTAGGTCACTGGCAGTGACCTAGGGGGCATGTTACCATAATTTAAAGTTATGTAAATAAAATTTGTTAATTTACTTTCTTTTTAACTTTTCTAGAACCATTTAATTTCAAAACGTATGTTCGGTAAAATCGCGTAATAAAATAAGTTTTGAAACTACTAAGTTTATATTAGAAGTTATTTAAAGATTGTTTTTGTTTAATCTTTGCAATAGGTAAACTGATTTTCATAGCTTCAATTATAGAATCTATAGACTCTTGAGAAAGATGCTGGCCATCAAACAAAAATTTATCTGAGTTTTCTAATTCATATCGTGTTTTTTCTAATAAATTTATTATTTCTTTTTCATCATCACTAGAAAGCAAGCTATAATCAACCTTTCTAACATTAGTTTTACCTAAAAAATAATCAACAGATACGTCAAAGAAATCTGCTAACTTCTTTAAAGTTTCTTTATCAGGAATAATTTCTCCAGATTCATACTTTAATAAAGTTGAATAAGGGATTCCTAATTCAATAGCCAATTCTTCTATACTTAATCCTTTTTCTTCTATAAGATCTTTAAATGTTAATTTAAAATTCATAAACTGTACTCCCTTTTCTAAATAATAATTAATTTCTATGCATGATACCCGAACGTCTGTTCGATACAATGATATCATATAAGATATTCAATGTAAATAGAAAGAGGAAAATAATGTTATAATTAAATTATTATATTCCGTACTCAAAACGATTACGGAATATATCAACCAGTAATTACATAATCAAGGGGTAACGTTTCGTTACCCCTTGATACAAGTGTTTTAGTAAAAGGAGATATTCGCTATGTTTATACAATGTACTAAAAAATTATCGGATGCAATGAAAATAAAACCAAATGAAATTATTCCAATAGAACGTGAGCCTTTTTATGAATGGCATGCAAATTTGTTTATGTTTGATAGACGGAAGGCAGTTATTCTAATGAATAACCAAACTCGATACTGTATTATTTTGTATGGTCTAAAGGCACAACATTTCAAAAAATTTGACAACATTGTTATATCTGCTATAGAAGAAACATTCCTTGCAGAAGGTTTCTCCAAGGAACAGGTAGATAAATATATTGCTAATTGTGGCGAAGTTGTTTATACAAAGACAGACAATCGAAGTATTTTAAGTCAAATAACTGAGTTTCTTATTTCTATAACGTGGGAAATAGAAGAATATTTACCAAGTGATAATATTAACTTAGTTGAACTTAATAGATGGGCTGGAGAATTAATGTGTGGATCACTAGGATATGCGTACCCAATAAATCTTCTAAAAAAAGAAATGAATGAAATATTCTAATAAGTATTGTTAAAAAAGAGGGGGTCGTGTTTAACGACCCAGGGGTTATTGTTACTATAATATTAGTATGGTTAGATAATAAAGATAATGAGCTAATATCCTATGATTACGCTAACAAATTTAAAATAGAATTTGATTAAGAATAAAAAAGGTTATATATTCTGTCCTCAAATTGAGTATTGGACATATAACCTTATTATTATATCTCTCTTATAATTATTTAAACTATTGTCAAAACTCTATAAAAACAATAGATAAGAGAGGTTTAATTAATGGATGAGTATAAAGGTATAATTGTGTTTCTTATGATTATTGCAATTGCAATAGTAATAATATTAAGCATAATAACAAACGTAATAAGTACAAAAAGAGAAATGGCAGACTCAAAAGAATTTAGGGATTCTGTAGGAAAGTCTTTATGGGAAATATATAAGGATAAAGGGTCGCTAGGAGAGTATGAAGCTTACAATATTGCTAAACGTAAATTACAGGGAAAATATAAATTATTCAATAGCGTATACCTACCTAGAGATGGAGAAAAAACTACAGAAGTTGATTTAATAATAGTGCACGAGAAATGTATTTTTATTGTTGAGGTTAAAAATTATTCAGGAACAATAACTGGAGATAAGAATGATAAGAAATGGATTCAAGAATTAAATAAGTTTAAAAAATTTGAATTTCATAATCCTGTTATTCAAAATAAGAACCATATAAAATACTTTAAGAATAGTATAAATCTAGGTAAATATGGACTATGTGATACAAATATTTATTCAATAATAGTATTTGGGGATACAGCAAATATAAATAATATTAGAATAGATGAAGATAACTTAAAAGTTATAGGTATTAATGAGTTGGAGAACACATTAAACTCTATTGTAGAAAAGACCACTATAAATTTAAACGAAAATGAAATTGAAGATATTAGCTTTAATTTAAATAAATATATAAATGCTAGTTCAGAAGTTAAAGAAAAACATATAAGAGATATTATAGAATGTAATTAACAAGACCCCTAATGAACATTTTGTTCACTAGGGGTCTTGTTTGCATAATTGAAGAGGTCCCCGTAACGTTTTGTTACCCCGTAGCATGAGTGCTTAGTAAAATCATATTTAGTTTTTATGGGTATCCATAGTGTATATATAGTGGTGCCCAAGCTTAAAATGAAAATTAGAACCCCTATAATAGAACGTACATCAACCAACTAATTATTGTCTAAAAGAGGGGGTCGCGTTTCACGACCTAGGGGTAGAACACTACGTCACTGGCAGTTACCCCGTGGCATAAGTGCTTTAGTAAAAGAATATTTAGCCTTTATGAGTATCGATAGTGTATGTATAAGGTATATATAGTGTATCAATAGTGGTGTCTAAGCTTAAAATAAAAATTAGAAATTCAATAAAATTCTCCTTTTATATTCTTAGGAAGTTGTGAGTATGTAAGTCATGAGGGAAACAAGCCTGTAAGTAACTAAAAGAAGATATGCCTCCTATGTTTGTACCTAAGTCTAATAAGAATATATTGTAATAACATACTCCACGTCACTGGCAGTGACGGGGGTATATTACCATAATTAAGGTTGGTAAGAATATATTATAATGAATAGTATTCACTACGTCACTGGCAGTTACCCCGTGAATATGTTACCATAATTAAAATTATATAGAGATATAGGTTCATTGTAATTTATTGGAAATATAAAGAAAAACAGATATAATAAGATTATATGGGTTTTAGTAGTTATACAACGGAGGAATGGGTATGAAAATAGTATTAATTTTACTTTTATTATTAATTATGTCACCTTTTATATATGTGATGTCACCTTTAATATTTATACTAGTAATAGTAGGTATTTTCTTAAAAAGAAAAGCTATAATATCAGAATATAATAAGAGTGATTACAAAAGGGTATCTGGAGTATCTTATGAAGAAATGAAATACAACAAAGGTTATACAGGAGAATACAAATTGTTTAATGAACTTAATAAAATAGAAACTCCAATATTAACAAATGTATATATTCCTAAATCAGATGGAGAAACAACAGAAATTGATATTGTACTTATACATGGAACAGGTATATATGTTTTTGAAAATAAGAATTACTCAGGAACTATATATGGAATGGAAAAAAGTAAGCAGTGGACACAGTACATAAAAAGCAAACCCTATAAGTTTTTAAATCCTATAATACAAAACAAATACCATATTAAGCATCTAAAAGAATATTTACAAATTGAAGATGACAATGTATTTAAATCTATAATAGTATTTGATGATAAATGTAATACAGATAAAATCAATATAGAAAATAAGGATATAGTATTTATTAAATCTTCAGAAGCAATGATAACTATATATAAATTACTTAGACATGGTGAGATGGTTATAACAGGAGAACAACTGAAGGATATATATAGTAAATTAGAAAAGCATACAAAGGTTTCAGAGGATATTAAAAATAATCATATAAAGTATCTTAAAGAGAAACAGAGTAGTTAGATGTGCATTATTTATACCGTACTCAAAACGAGTACGGTATAAATTTATGTATGACTACATTAAAGGTATGGGGATATAATTAAATTATGTAAATAAATGTAATAAAGAAGTAATGATATAAGGGGGTTAACATGAATATAAATGAACTTATAGAAAAAGCAAAACAATTCAGCATAACAGAAGAAAAAATAAAAAAAGATGAAGAAGATAGACTTAGGTTTATAAATAAGTTTCCACTTGAAACTATAAAAAATATGACTCTAGAACAATACTCTGTAAATAGTAAGCAATATCCTAATAACTATAAAGATACCTTTATATATCTACTAGAATTCGGAAAAATATTAGCTGGAATTGGTGGAGGTAATGCATCAAAGTTTTATATATACATGGATGCAAATGGAGACTACTGCACAGGCTCAGGTAAAAATAAAAAAATCTTAGAAGGTGAAGAACTAGAAAGAGAATTTAATACTTTAAGAGAAAAAATATACAAAGCAATAATACTTGCAAAAGAAGATAAAATAGAAGAAATAATAGAATTAAATATACCTATGTGGAACATGGTTTTACTAAAAATACTTTGCATATATGTACCGGAGAAATTCTTTAGTGCAGTATCATCAGGATGGCTTGTTCCACTTGGAAAAGATTTAGAACTAGAGGATATAACACCTGTAAACTCAGAAAATCTAGTAGCTCTAAACTATTACATATATATAAAGCTTAAAGAATACGATGTTTTTAAAAGTTGGAATTATACTGAAATGGGAACCTTTATTGCGCTTTTATATAAAGTATCAGTTCCAGAAACTAAATACTGGGCAGCGGGATATTCTTATCAAGACGAAGGATCAAAACTAGAAGAATTTAAATCTAAAAATGTATTTGGTATAGGATTTTTTAGAGAAGATTTAAGTGATTATATTGATGACAAAGAAGCTTTAGAAAATCTACTAGAAGAAAGAAATGTTGAAAGTGCTGGTAGAAAAGCTATAAGAAACTTCCTTCAAATAAAAGAAGGAGACTATATAGCTTTAAAATCAAGTTTCACAAAAGGACCCAAGGGAAAAATATCGGTAATGAAAGTATCAGCTATTGGTATAGTTAAACAAAGTCCTATTGAAGGATATGTATTTGATGAAGACTTAGGACATACACTACCTATTGAATGGACAAATCTTGATGTAGTTGAGCATGAAGGTATAAATTATATGCAAACTCTTACTCAAGTAAAAAGCAAAGATTTAATCTCTATTATATTCAAAAACACAAAGAAAGAAGTAGACATTAAAGAAATTATTAAAGAAGATGTTGTTATAGAAGAAAAGTTTGATAAAAACATAATACTATATGGGCCTCCAGGTACTGGTAAAACTTATAATGTTGTAAATAAAGCTCTTGAAATAATAGATAAGAATTTATATAAAGATCTTATAAATTCAGATGATGAAAAAGATAGAGAAAAAACAATAGATGAATTTAATAAGTTAATAGAAAATGGTCAAATAGCATTTTGTACTTTCCATCAGTCATATGGATATGAGGAATTTATTGAAGGGTTAAAATCAGATGGAAGTGGAAATTTTGTATGTGAAGATGGGATATTAAAGGAAATAGCATTTAAAGCTTCTTATTCTGGTCTAAAAAAAGAAGAAAAGCTAGGTATAAGCAAGGATTTATCTATTGAGGAACTTAAAAAACAAAGAAAAGATGTTGTTTTAAAGAACTTAAGAAATAAAAACATCTTTAACTTCAATAAATCAGATAAATATGTTCTAATAATTGATGAAATAAATAGAGGGAATATATCAAAGATATTTGGTGAATTACTTACTTTACTGGAAGAAGACAAGAGAATAACTAAGAACAATCAAGTTATATTAAAGTTAACTTATACTAAGGAAGAATTTTCACTACCTCCAAATTTATATATAATAGGAACAATGAATACTGCAGATAGATCTATTGCTCTTATGGATATTGCACTAAGAAGAAGATTTAACTTTATTGAAATGATGCCAGATGAAAGTCTATTAGATACTATTGATGATATAGATATGGAAAAAATGCTAGGTATTATAAACAAAAGAATAGAGTTTTTATACGACAGAGATCATATGATAGGACATGCTTATTTGAAAAATGTAAAAAGTGTAGAAGACATATATACAGTATTTAAAAATAAGATAATACCACTGCTTCAAGAGTATTTCTATGACGATTGGGAAAAGATAGGCCTTATTTTAGGTGGAATTGGTAAAAGTGAAGAAGATGAATATATTATTTACAAAGAAGAAATAAGAGCTGAAAGCTTATTTAAATCTAGGGATTTTTCTTATGGATTTAACAGCAAAACAAAATATCATATAAAACCTAGCATAGGTGCTGGGGAGTTGAAAAATATATATGAAGGATAAGTATATATGTATTAGAGAATCCTTTGATTGGATATATATTGGAGATAAAGATGATGAACTTTCAAATAAGGAATATGAATCTCTTATAAAATACCTTAGTATTCATTACAGTGATAAAGAAGTAATAGAAGTAAAATACAATAAAATAAGGTTTATAAACTATGTAGGTATAATAGCTCTAGGTGAAGTTACAATAGAAATTCTTCCTAAAATATCTTTATCTAATGATATAAGTAAAGATAGAGAAATGCTTTTGTTTATGCTTTCAAAATGTGGTGAATTACCTATTAAGATAACTGATACCTTAGATGTTAATCTAAGAGATTGTAGTTTAATAGATATAATAGCTAAGTTTTATAAAAATTCTTTAATTAAAGAATTACAAAGAGGTATGTATTTTGAATATGTACATGAAGAAGATAATTTAAATAGTTTAAAAGGTAAGTTACTTCTTAAGGAGCATGTTAAAAACAACTATGTCAATAAAACTAGGGCATTTTGTAGGTATGATAATTATACGGAAGATAACTTTTTAAATAGTGTATTTAAAGCTGCAACTTTATGTGTTTTAAAAAAGGTTAGAAATGATTTTATATTAAATGATATCAAAAGGCTACTTTTATTCTTTGGAGATGTAGGTTATAGGCATATAAATAAGGAGCAAGTTTTGTCATTTAAGTTTAATAGGCAAAATAATAGATTTAAAGATTCTTATAGTTTTGCAAAGCTTATAATACTTAATATGTCTATGGAGAACACAAAAGGAAAAGATGAAGGCTTTTCAATGTTGTTTGAAATGAATACACTTTATGAGCAGTATATAGGAAATATAATATCTATGATTTGGAATGATGAAAACAGAAGTACATCTTTACAAGATGAAGGTAAATATCTTTTAAATAATATAAATTCTAATAGGAAAAACATTAAGCTTAAACCGGATATAGTTCTTAATGACTACAAAGAAGATTATCAAATTATTATTGATACAAAGTGGAAGGTAATTGAATATAACGATAGATTAAATTACGTTCAAGGGGATATATATCAGATGTATGCTTATGTAACAGCATATGAAAAATCTAAAAGATGTATTTTACTTTATCCATGTGTTAATGAAGATATTACTTATCCAATATGGCAGTTATCACCACCTTTTGAAGATAAATATATAGAGATTAAAAGTGTTAGATTAGATAATTTAAGTAACACTATAGAGGACTTGAGAAAAATAATATAAGTTACGATGAAAAAATTGATAAGTGTACAAAAAAATTATTATTATAAAAGTACGAAAATATCTAAAATAAATTTAATAATAATAGCTTTCGAAGTTGTATTTTGAAAAAACAGAATAAATTTTACGAAAAAATCGAAAAATAATTGATATACAAAAGAACTATGCATATAATTAAAATAGGTAGGAAGGAGGGTGTTTTATGTTAATTATGTTTAGAGCTAAAAATTTTACCTCTTTTAAAGATGATGTTATATTGGACCTTAGAAAAACAACTTATAGGGAACACCTAAACCATACATTTAAATGCGGAGAATTTGAATTATTAAAAACAATTGCTATATTTGGAGCAAATGCAAGCGGTAAATCCAACTTAATAAGTGCACTATCAAGTTTTGAAAAATTTATGTTTAGTCAATTTTTTAGTGGGAAAGCAGATGAAGATTTTATAAATGAATCAGAGGTTGAAACAAGACAGATAAATATAAGACCATTCTTGCTATCAAAGCCATTAGATAAAGAAATAGAGTTTGAAATAATTTTTAATCACAATGGGGATTTATTTCAATACGGCTATTCAATTGAAGATTCTAGGATCTGTTCTGAGTGGTTGCTTATTAATAATGAAGAAGTTTTTGAAAGACAAAAAGGAAGTTTAGACCTTATATTTGGTAAAAACTATGTAGATATATTAAAAGAATACAATAAATTAAGAGAAGATCGTTTGTACTTATCTATTCTTGACTATTTTGCAACGAATAATGATATTCGAAACAAAATTGATAGTTTTAAAGAGTATTTTGAGGCTAATTTTAATATTCATTTTGAATTAATATTGGAGACAACAATAAAAGGCAGTACAGGTGGTGTAGGATTACGTAAAGATCTTATTGAAAATGAAGATTTCAGAAAAAAGGTTTCTGAATATGTTAGAAAAATAGATGTAGGTATAAAAGAAATTATTATTGATGAAGAAATTCGTACTAATAAACGTACTGGTAAAGAAGAGAAACAGCTTATACCAAGAGCCGTGCATAATATTTATGATTCTAAAGGAGCAATTATAGGAGAAGAAGCATTTGACTTAAGCTATGAATCTTTGGGTACATTACGATTCATATCGTTTATTCAAGAAATTCTTAAAATTATGGAGGGCGGAGGAGTTTTTATAGTGGATGAATTATCTTCAAGACTGCATCCATTACTAACAAAGTTTATAGTCGATATGTTCCAATCAGGTCTAAATATTAATAATGCTCAATTAATTTTTACTACTCATGATATATCTATAATGAATAAAGATCAGTTTAGAAGAGATGAAGTAGCTTTTGTTGATAAAGATAAAATGGGAGCATCAACTCTTTATACACTTGCAGACTTAGATGTAAGACAAGATGCAACTTTCAATAAGGACTATTTTAAAGGAAAGTACGGAGCAATTCCAATTGTTCAATATTCGCTAGAGTCAGAGAGTGGTGAATAATATGGCTAGATTAAATCCAAATCTAAAGAGGACTGTAGGTACAAAAAAGCAGTACCTAGGTAAAATAATATTATTTTGCGAAGGGAAAACAGAATATAACTATTTTGATTACTTTGCTAAAATAATTGATGGTAATAAAATTAAATACTCTCATATTGAGATAGAATTTGTTCCAGCACATGGTAATGCTAGGACGGTATTAAATACTGCAAATGATTTCTTACAACAAGGAAATAATGCTTCTAAGTATTCTACATATGAAAAATATCTTATATTCGATTGTGATGACCCTTCTGATATTCAAGCTGTGATTAACGATATGAATGAATCAGAACACTCTTTTATACTGCTACTCACAAATTTATTATTTGAAACTTGGTTATTGATGCATTTCGAAATAGTAGATAAACAATTAAAGAAATCTGAAGTTATTAAAAGGTTAAGAGAAGCACTAGAGATTACTAGGTATACAAGTAAACAGAAGGCTTCACCTGGAATTATCAGAAAAATAATTGGTAATGGAGAAAGTGTTAGAAATGCTATAGATAACGCTAAAAATTTAGAGAAAAAGTATATTAAAGCTGATTATAAAATTGAGGAACAAATTGGTAAAATGAATCCATATACAACTGTCCATAAATTAGTAGAAAAAATACTAATGGAAATTTAGAATCAAGAATAAACCTATATAAGAATCCCTCTACATTAAGTTTAGCATAAATTTATGAAGAGGGATTTTTTAGGTAGAGAATCATAATATATGGGGTGAAATATGCTAAAACAAGGGATATACGAAGAGATAATAAATACAAAACTAAAAGACGAACTAAATAACATAGATGAAAATTCTTTTATAATAACAAAAGAAAACATAGACGTAGAAGAGGCAAGAAAAATACTTTCTAACTATATTTCAAATGTAACAAGAAAAGCACTTAAATACATAAGAGAAAGTAAAACTGATGATAAAGAAGCTTTAATTTCACAAATCAAAACTTGCAATGATATTATTTCAATATTAAGCGACAACCTAGATGAAGAAGAATTTAACTTACTTAAAATATGTGATGAAGGAGAAGTACTAACTTCAATTTACTCAAAACTAAACAACATAAGAAGTATAAAAAAAGAAAAAATAATAAAACCTATAAGCTCTATATCACAAAGTTCATTGTTTACAGGATCACATTATGAACCTGATATGTTAAGTGAAATAAAAAAAGAAATTAACTCATGTGATTCAGTGGACATGCTAGTCTCTTTTATAAAGTGGAGCGGACTAAGATGTATTATAGAAGAGTTAAAAGATCTAACAGAAAACAGAAAGGGAAAGCTAAGAGTTATAACTACTTCATATATGGAAGCTACAGATTATAAAGCAATAATAGAACTTAGCAAATTACAAAATACAGAGATATAAGTATCATACGATGTTGATAGAACAAGACTTCATGCAAAGGCATATATGTTCAAAAGGGAAACTGGATTTACTACTGCTTACATAGGATCATCTAACTTATCAAATCCAGCTTTAACATCAGGACTTGAATGGAATATAAAAGTAACGGAAAAAGACTCATACGATATTATAAGAAAGTTTGAAGCTACCTTTGAAAGTTATTGGAACGACAGTGAGTTTAAAACATTTGATATTCAAAATGAAAATCATAAAGAAAGCTTAAGAAATGCATTAAACAAACAAAAGCAAAATGATATAAACGATTTTAACTTTAACTTTGATATTAATCCTTATAATTATCAAAAAGAATTACTTGAAAAGCTACAAGTAGAAAGAGAAGTTTTTAATAGAAATAAAAATTTATTAGTTGCAGCTACAGGAGTAGGAAAAACTGTTATATCTGCCTTTGATTACAAAAGATTTAAAAATAATAATAGATCTTCAAGACTTTTATTTGTAGCACATAGAGAAGAAATACTAAAACAAAGTAGAGATACTTTTAGAGCTATACTAAAGGATTTTAATTTTGGAGATTTATTAGTAGGAGGAAGTACTCCAAGTTCTATTGATAATTTATTTGTAAGTATCCAAAGTTTTAACAGTAATAAGCTTTACGAAAAAACATCTGATGATTTTTATGATTTTATAATAATAGATGAATTTCACCATGCATGTGCAACGTCTTATCAAAAATTACTAAGTTATTATAAGCCTAAAGTATTACTAGGTCTTACAGCTACTCCAGAGAGAATGGATGGAGGAAATGTATTAGAATATTTTGATGGTGCTATTGCAGCAGAGATGAGACTTACTGAAGCCATTGATAGAAAACTTTTAAGCCCATTTCAGTATTTTTGTGTAAGTGATACTGTAGATTTATCAAAGCTAAAGTACAGTAGAAAAGGATACGATATAAAAGAGTTAGAAAATGTTTATACACAAAATGATATAAGATCAAATCAAATTATAAAAAGTATATACAAATATGTAACTGATATAGATGAAGTTAAGGGACTTGGGTTTTGTGTTAGTGTAGAACATGCAAAGTATATGGCTGATTATTTTAACAAACAAAATATACCATCATTAGCTTTATATGCAGATGTAAATAAAGATATTAGAAATGAAGCAAAATCAAAACTTGTTAATGGTGATATTAAGTTTATATTTGTTGTTGATTTATACAATGAAGGTATAGATATTCCAGAGGTAAATACTATATTATTTCTAAGGCCAACAGAGAGTTTAACTGTGTTTTTACAACAGTTAGGAAGAGGTCTAAGATTAAGTGATGGCAAAGAGTGTCTTACTGTTTTGGACTTTGTTGGACAAGCACATAAGAATTATAGCTTTGAAGATAGGTTTAGAGCTCTTATAGGAAAAACAAATAAGTCTATTAGATATTATTTAGAAAATGGATTTTTTAATTTGCCTAAAGGGTGTTTTATAGAACTTGAAAAAGTAGCAAAGGAATATGTATTAAGAAATATTAAGGAAGCTTCTAATACAAAGATAAATCTTATTAATAAGATGAAGTATTTTAAAGAAGACAGTGGATTAGAATTAAATTTAAAAAACTTCTTAAAGTACTATAACTTATCTATATACGACTTCTATGGAAAAAGTGGAGATAGAACTTTTAGAAGGATGATGGTAGATGGTGGATTGTTAGAAGACTTTGTTTGTGAAAATGAAAAATTTATTGCAAAGAAGTTACCAAATTTGTTTTATATAAATTCTATTAAGTATATTGAGTTTTTAATAAGATATATTGAAAACTACGGCAAAGAAATGATTATAATGAGCAACAAAGAAAAGCTTATGTTATCTATGTTTTATTACTCGCTATATAACTATGAACCAGGTAAAGAAGGTTTTGCAAGTATTGATGACGGCTTAGATAAGATATTAGAAACTAAGGAAATTAGGGAAGAGATATTAGATATACTTAAGTTTAATTATGATAATATAGACTTCTTAAATATAGATAATGATTTTGACTTTGATTGTCCACTAGATGTTCATTGTAGTTATTCTACTTCTCAAATATTAGGATCTTTTGGGTACTATAATGAAAATGAGGCTCCATCTTTTAGAGAAGGGGTAAAGTATTTTAAAGATAAGAAAACAGATATTTTCTTTGTGACTTTGAATAAGTCGGAAAAAGATTTTTCTCCTTCAACTCTATATGAGGACTATGCTATAAATGAAAGGTTATTTCACTGGCAAAGTCAAAGCAAGGTATCTCAAGAAAGTGATACTGGAATAAGATATATAAATCATAGAAGAACAGGAAATAGAATAGCTTTATTTGTTAGGGAATATAAGAAGCAAAATGGATATACTTCTCCTTTTATATTCTTAGGAAGTTGTGAGTATGTAAGTCATGAAGGAAATAAGCCTGTAAGTTTTGTATGGAAGTTAAAAGAAGATATGCCGCCTATGTTTGTACCTAAGGCTAATAAGAATATATTATAACAATATTACACCACGTCACTGCCAGTGACGGGGGGTATGTTACCATAATTAAGGTTATGTAAATAACTATACATTCTGGGGGGATAAATTTGAGTTTAGAAGCAATTAAACCTATTAAGAAGACAGGGGAAGAATGTTTGTATACTGAAGATTTAGATTTGGATATAAAGCTAAAGGATTTTTGGCGTTGGAATTGTTCAGATATACTAAATAATACAATGAGAGGTGTTTTTGCAGAGTTTTTAGTTGCAAGTGATTTAGGAATATTATCTGAAAATAGAATAGAATGGGATGCTTATGATTTAATAACTGAAGATGGTATTAAAATAGAGGTTAAGTCTTCAGCATATCTTCAGTCTTGGAAACAAAACAAACTTTCTTCTATAAAATTTGATATTAGACCAACTCAAGGATGGGATAGTAAAGATAATAAGATGGACAATGAGATCAAAAGACAATCTGATGTATATGTATTTTGTTTACTATCACACAAAGATAAAGATACTGTAGATCCTTTGAACTTAGATCAGTGGGAATTTTATGTTTTAGATACAGAAACAATTAATAAAAGACTAGGAAGTCAAAAGACTATAAGTTTAAAGCCATTATTAAATTTAAATCCTATTAGAGCTAACTATGGAAGTATAAGAGATGCTGTAAACTCAGTAATTTTTCTCTAATTTTAAAAGCACCTGTTTAAATTAAACAGGTGCTTAATGTTTTGAAAAGATTCTATCTTTATAATAGTCGATATGATTTGGTTTATAATTATTCATAAACTTAACTTGTTGTATTTAAATATTATGATGCTTTATAATATATTTAAGATCTAGAGAAGATAAGAGGTGGATTTTTAGTGAACTATTTTATAGTTTTTCAAAATAAAACATATGATGAAGAAAAAAATGGTGGATATTTATGGGCTCCAAAGAGAACTGCTTCAGGTAAAAAGATATATCACTGGTCAAATATGACTAAAGTTAACGAAGGAGATATTATTTTTAGTATGTACAAGAGAAATTTAGTATCGGTTAACATTGCTAAAAGCAAGAGTATTAATAACGATAGACCTATAGCTTTAGATAGTATAAATTTGTGGGAAAAAGAAGGATGGTTAATAAATGTAGAATATAACACTTTAGAAAATACTGTTGTTATAAATAATTACATAGATGACATTTTAAAATTATGTCCGAGCAAATATTCTCCATTTACAAAAGCAGGTAAAGGAAATCAAGGATACTTATTTGAGGTAGGAAAAGATTTAGGAGATTATCTAATGAAATTAGTTCGTGATAGCAATGGAACAACTGTAGGAATTAAAATATAGAAAATATTATTAAGGGAGTGTAAATGTGAGAATTTTATTTTGTAATATAGGGTGGATGAATCATTATAATGGTCAAACTGAAACGGATTTACTTGAAAACGGTGGGAAATTTGTAAAAGAGAACGGTTATGGAATTGAAGAATTTACGTTTCAAAATAGAAATGGATACTACTATGGTGGTACAGGATCAGAAGGAAATATGCATATAGAAAGAATCGAAGGTGTAGATAAATATGCAGATAAGGCAGAAAATGTGCTCGTAGTTTGGGTGGCAAAAAAGGACAATGAAGAAAATAGTAGAATAATCGGTTGGTATAAAAATGCTTTAGTTTATAGGGAGTTCCAATCATTTAACACATTAGATGACACAAGGTCAACAGTATATTATAGAATAAAAGCTAAGGCAGAAGATAGTATACTTCTTATGCCAGGAGATAGAAGTTTTATAATGCCAAGGGCTAATAAAAGTGCAGATAAAGTGGGAATGGGAAGGTCTAATATTTGGTATGCAGAGAAAAAAGAGGCAAAACCATTTGTAGATGAAGTTATAGATTATATAGATAAATATAATAGGAAAAAGTGCAATTTTGTAGTAACAGAAGAAACTTTAAATAGATCAACTACTAAAGAGTTAGATGGTTGTAGTGATTACATAGATAAAGCATATGAATTATCAGATGAAAATAGAAATAGAGATGCGCTAGAATACATAAATAGAGGATTGAACTTAGAACCAAATAATGAATATGCATATAACTGCAAAGGAAATGTTCTGCTTGATTTAGGCTTATATGATCTAGCCATTGATGTTTTCGAAAAAGCTTTAGAGTGTAATAAAGAATATACTGACTCTATTTTTAATATAGGGTTGTGCTATGGAATGGACGGGAATTATAAAAAGGCACTAGAGTATTTTGATAGATATTTAGCTATTTATCCAAATGATGAGGATTCAATTTACTATAAAAGAAAGTTACTTTAAAAGGATATCAGGGAGATGAGAAAATGGATAGAAGTCAACCATTAGATTTAATAAATATGGAGTTAGATAATAGAAAATTACACCTACATCAAATAAAGGCGACAGAAGGATTAAATAATTATTTTGACTTAAAATCAGATAATAATAAGCCGCAAGAGGGACTCCTAGTTATGCCTACAGGAAGTGGAAAAACATTTACTGCGGTTAACTGGCTACTTGATAAAGCAGTAGCTAACGGATATAAAGTGATATGGTTTGTTCATAGACAAGAATTAATAGATCAAGCGGATTATACATTCAGACAACAAGCACCATTATTGTTGTCACGTGGAAAAAACAAATTAAGAGTATTACCTATTTCAAGGGCGCATTATTCAATGTCAAATGCATCTAGACAGGATGTGTATGTATGTAGTATTGCATCTGCAGCTAGTAAAAATGGCTCTAGATATATAGAAAGAATGCTTGGACAAGTTGGGAAAGAAAAGCTGATAGTAGTTATTGATGAAGCACATCATGCAGTATCACCATCTTATCAGAAAGTAATAAGAAAAATTACTAATATTAATCCAAGCAGAATACTCCTAGGCCTTACAGCAACACCAACTAGAATGCAAAAAAGTGAGAAGAAAAAGCTATTAAAGATGTTTAAAGTAAATAATAATGGTTACATTCATGAAGTTAAATTAAAAGATTTACTTGCTAATGGTTTTTTAGCACAACCATTTTATAAAAGAATAGAAACAGAAATTAACGGAGAAATAGAATTTGAAACTACAGATGAAGATAAAGAATACTTTGAAAAACATAAAGATTTATCGGAACGTATAAAAGATCAGTTAGCAAAATCTTCAGCACGTAATGAGATGATAGTAGATGAATATATTAAGAATAAAAATAAGTATGGGAAGACTCTAGTATTTGCTATAAATAGATTACATGCAAAAACTTTAACTGAGACTTTCAAAAGCAGAGGGATACAGTGTGATTATTGTATTTCACAAGAACCAGGTGCTAGAGAAAAAATCGAGGATTTTAAAAACAACAAATTAGATGTATTAGTTAATGTACAGATACTCACAGAAGGTAGTGATGTACCTGATATTCAATCAATATTTTTAACTAGAAATACAAATAGTGATGCTCTGTTGATGCAGATGGTTGGAAGAGGATTAAGAGGAAAAGATGCAGGTGGAACTAAAGATGTCTATATAGTAGATTTTCATGATACTTGGGACAGGTTTAGCTTCTGGTTAGACCCTAAAGAATTATTAAAAGAGAAGTTTGGTGAATTTATAGAAGATGAAAGTTCAGCTAAAAAAGATAAAGAAGATATTGATGAACTTGATGGTAAACCAAAGAGAAAAATAAGCAATCTATGGGAGATATATATGAAAATATATTCTTCAATGAAGTCTAATATAATTGGTATTGAACAAAAGGAAGTTTTTCCACATGGATGGTACTCAGTAGTTGATGAAGAAGGGGAAGACACAAAAGTTCTTGTATTTGATAATCAACTAGATGGATATAAAAGTATTTGTGAAGACATTGAAAAAATTTTAGATGAAAAGCTTACAGCACAACAAATAGTTAAATATTGTTTTGATTGTGAAACTAATATTCCTAAAGTAAGTGAAATTAGTCTTATATTAGATCATATCCAGGATACAAATGAAATGCCAGAGTATTTTACATTTATCCAAAGAAATGAAGTTGACTCTGAAATAATTGCAAAGGAACTAATTGAAAAGAATCTAAGAAGATTAGAAGAAAATGAATACCTAAAAGAACGATATGATAAGACACCTATTATAAGAGATCTGTACAAATCCTTTGAATTGTTTAAGAATACAATAAAGAAAGCGGCAGAAGATATAGAAGGTGGCAAAACTACTACTAACATAATAAGTATTGATGAACGAAAAGAATTTAATATAGTAGAAGGATATCATGATCTTAACGAATTATTAAAAGAAGTTATATGTGAAGTTGAGGCTAATGGTTGGTTCAAAGTTGATAAAATTCCAGAAATAAGATGGAGTAACAAACCTCTTAGAAGTAGATTTGGATTGTGTACTAGACACGAAGATGGCAGTTATTCTATATCCATTAATAAGCTATTATGTTCTCCAGAAGTAGAACCTGAAACAGTAGAATATCTTATCTACCATGAGTTACTTCATGCATGTGGGTATTGGAACCATAATGATGAATTTAGAGAGCAAGAATGGAAATATGCTGATTCAGACGAGCATGATGGCTTTTTAGATGAATTATTTATTAGATATAAAATAGATGAAATTATACCACCTAGAAAAAGGAAATACAAGCCAGGGTATAATGCATAGCATATCTTTTATTGCAAATAAAGCTATTTAGGTAAGCTAAATTTATAGAAAAACTCGTTAAGAAGCAGGGGGATATTTTAATGCTTAAAGCTACTGTAAATAACAAATGCAGCAATTATCAGTATGTAGAGGATTGCTTGACTTCAAGTGTTTTTGGAGCGTTTAGATATTTAGATATGCCAGCAAAAAAAACTATCCTCATAATGTACACATAGCTGAAGGGGCTAGAGATATATACGAGTTTGATGGTTGGAAAGTAGAAATAGAAAATGGAGTTTCATCTAGGATTCCTGAAATAGAAGAATTACCAGAAAAATATTTAGATTTACCTGATGAATATGTAACATGTAAAATACTTAGATGGGTTATAGGGTATTTTTATAATGAATAAAAAGATTTAAAACTACAGTAAAGCCACCAAGCAATTGGTGGCTTATTTATTTTTGCATAAATTAAAGCACGGTTCTACAAATAAAAAACATATCTCTAAACATTGACAAAATCGTAACTGTCACCAACTATCTATAGCTAAAAGTTGGCGATTGGTGTAAAATTAAAGTATTAAAATATAAAATAAGGGGGAGTGTGTCTATGGCTGATATAGAATATAAACTTCCGGAGATAAATGTTTATTACTGCAAGCAATGCAACGTGCCAGTTTTAATAGATGAAAATAATATAGGTAATAAATGCCCTAATTGTAACAGTGAATTAAAGTACGTAGGAACGGATGGAAGAGTAGTATATCCACAAGAAAGACTATTACTAGAGTGTGCCATAGGGAAACCTTTAAAATATATAAATAGTAGCGTATGGAATTTAAAAGGAAACAAGTACTTAATAGACGGAAAAATACTTAAGATATCAGTTAAAGAACTAACATCTAAAGACCCTGATACAGTAAGAGAACTAATAAATCAATATAAAGAACAAAATAATGATAAATTCTTTAAGGAAAATATAAAGAAATTTATTGAAGTTAACAGATATAGACTTAACTTAATAACTGATGAAGCTTGTAGTTACATAAAAAACATGGCTTCTGAATATACACTAGATAGTATGTTTGTGTCTTTTAGTGGAGGAAAAGATTCAACTGTAGTATCAGATCTTGTTATTAAAGCCCTTGGAGCTAATGACATACTTCATATATTTGGAGATACAACTTTAGAGTTAGGATCTACATATCAATATGTAGAAAAGTTCAAAAAGGAAAATCCTAATATATTACTTAGAAACGTAAGAAATAAAGAAAAAGATTTTATGGAATTAACAAAAAATAGTTTCGGTCCTCCATCTAGAGTAATGAGATGGTGCTGTACAATATTCAAAACAGGGCCAATAAGTAGAAAAATAGATGCATTGTTTAAAAACAAAAGAGAAGTCCTTACATTTTACGGAATAAGAAGAAGTGAATCTGTTTCTAGAAGTAAGTACGAAAGAGATTACGAGAGTCCTAAAATTACGAAACAAAGGGTTGTAGGACCTATCATAGATTGGAAAGACATAGATGTATGGCTATATATACTTGCTAACAATGTGTTAGTAAATGAAGCCTATGAATGGGGATACACAAGAGTCGGATGCTGGTGTTGTCCTAATAATAGTTCTTGGTCTGAGTTTATGAGCAAGATATATGAACCTGAGAGATATAAGGAATGGAGAGGAGCTTTAGTTGATTTTGCTACAAAGATAGGAAAGCCAGATCCAGAGGATTATATAGAAGAAGGCGGATGGAAGGCAAGACAAGGTGGAAACGGCCTTGATGTAAGTCATACTAAGCTTAATTCACAGAACTGTACTACAGAACAAAATGCAAAAACATATGAACTAACAAGGCCTATAGAAGATCAACTATATGAGCTTTTTAAACCTTTTGGAGTTATAGATAAAGATTCGGGAAGAAAATTTATTGATGAAGTATTAGTTATAGACAAAAAAACGGGTCAACCGATTATATCTATACAAGGAAATATAGGAAGCAACAAGCTTAAGATAGCTATATTAAGTAATAATAATCCAACTCTTTTAGAAAAGAGGGTGGAATGTCAAATAACAAAGTATCAAGCATGTATGGGATGCTTAGCATGTGAAAGTGTATGTAAATTCGATGCTATAAAAATAAGAAATAATAAATATTATATAGATGAAAAAAAATGTGCTCGTTGTTTAGAATGTGTTACTCACTTTACAAACGGATGTTACGTTAAGAAAATTCTATATACGAAGAAATAAGAGGTGTGTAAACTATGAAAATTAAAGGACATCAAAGCTTTTATATCAGGAGAGGCTGGATTCATAAAGGTATTAAAAAAGTTAATGAAGATAAAAGCGTGTTTACAAATAAGGAATTAACTTTAACAGATGAATTTGGAATAGGAAGTAATATGGTTACTTCCCTTAAGTACTGGTTAGATGCATTTGGGCTAGTGGATAAGAAAAGACAAGGGAACGAACATTATCATGAACTAACAGACTTAGGAAAATTGATCTTAGAAAAAGATCCATATCTAGAAGAAACTAGTACATGGCAACTACTTCATTATAAACTAGCAACTAATGAAGAGTTAGCGACTACTTGGTATTGGTTTTTCAATGAATACAACGGGAATAAGTTTAATAAAGAAAATTTATTTAATAACTTAAATGGATTTATACAAGAAAGATATGAAAAAGAACTAGCGGAGAGAAGTTTAAAAGATGATATAACTTGTCTTTTAAGTTCTTATGTTCCTAGAAGGGATATAGAATCTCCAGAAGATAATATAGAAAGTCCTTTTACCGATTTAGGACTTATAGAAATATATAATAAGAAAAACGGAGAGATATTCTACCAAAGAGTATCAAAAGTAAAGCTAGACGTAAATGTTGCTCTTTATATAATCTTAAATGAAGCTAAAGAAAATAAAGCTGTAGACTTAAAAGATATAATTTATTCTCCTAATAATATAGGAAAAATATTTAACTTAAATATGTATGAGGTTATCGATATATTAGAAAAATTACAAGACCTAGGATATATAAACTTCACCAGAACCGGGGGATTAGATTATATAACATTTGCCAAGAGTCCTAGCGTACAAGAAATAATGACAAATATATTCTAGGAGAGATCAACTATGTTAAAGGATATTATTAAATTTAATGCAGATATGCAGTCCTCTATAAATTTAAATCTAGATTATAAGGACGAGGGAAAAAAGCTATCTTATATACCAACAACATCATCAATAGAATTTATAGGTGATATAATTTCATCTTTTAGTAATCCAAATAAGACTAAAGCTAAGATATTAATAGGACCTTACGGTAAAGGGAAATCACATTTAGCTTTATATTTAATGGGATTCATAGCAGATGATAATAGAAGCGAAAAAAAATATAATGTATTACTTAACAAGGCTTTAGAAGCAAGTAATAACGATGAAGAAAATAATCATTATAAAAGTATTAATAGTTTTATTAAATCTCAGGATAAATACCTTCCTGTTATTTTAAATTCTACTCCTTATAACAATGGACTTTCAGATTTGCTAATATATGGACTTAAGAAGTCTTTGGAGTTAAATGGATTAGGAGATATAAGTTTAGATTTTTACTTTGACAAAGCTATAGACAAAATAAAGTTATGGGAAAAAGATTATGTAGAAACATATAAAGTATTTGAAAGACTATTAAATGAAGACATAAATGAATTTATTACAAAGCTTTCTTCTTATAATAAAGAGACTTATAAGAAATTTGAGGAATTATATAAACACATAACATCAGGTGCTGAATTTGAACCTTTACTTTCTTCAAATCCTATAAATATATATAAAGATGTAAATGAAAAAATAAAAGAGCATGGATATAAGGGGATATTTGTATTTTATGATGAGTTCAGTAAGTATATAGAGTACTTAATTTCTAATGATGCATTTTTAGATATTAAGTTGTTACAAGATTTTGCTGAGTTTTGCAACAGATCTAAAGATCAACAGGTTCATTTGTTACTAATATCTCATAAAAACATAAGCCAATACACAGGAAGCTTAGAAAAAAACAAAATAGATCAGTGGAAGGCTATAGAAGGAAGATTTGAAGAAATTCAATATAATGATTTTACAAATCAACAGTATGAATTAATATCAGGAAGTATAAAAAAAGACGAAAAATTATGGAATGAATTTAAACTGAACAATGAAGAAAGATTTGAAAATCTAAAAAATAATATGATTGTTAGGAACTTATTTAAGGATTTAAGTGATGATGAATTTGAAAAATGGGTAGTATATGGGGCTTATCCAATGAATCCTATAACAACATATTGTTTACCTAGAATATCTGAAAAAGTAGCTCAAAATGAAAGAACTTTATTTAGTTTTTTATGTAAAACAGAAAATAATAGTCTGTTAGATTATGTTAAGAATAATAACTGCGAAGTAAAGCTAGACGTATTATATGACTACTTTGAAGATAATATAATATCTCTAGGATATACAGATGAAATGTATAAAATATGGAGAAAAGCAGCTAGTGCGGTAGAAAAATTAGAAGATAGATTAGGAATAGAAATTGTAAAAACTATAGCAATTATTCATATACTAAATAACTTTGCAGTATTAAAACCGACGAAACAAATAATAAAGTTTCTTTATAATGAAAAGGGGCTAGATACCTTAGAAAATCTTATAGAAAACAATATAGTTATAGATAGAAAGACAACCACAGCATTAGATATATGCAATGATATAGATGTTGAGATATTTACAGAAATAAAAAATATAAAAGAAAACTTTAGAAATTCTATAAATGTAACAGAATTTTTAAATTCTAATTTTAACAATATATTTATAAAAAGTAGAAGACACAATGATGACAATTGTATTATAAGATACTTTAAGGTTAAATTTGCAGAAGAAACTTTAAGTAATAGTTATATACAACAAGATATAAAGTCTCAAAACAGTGATGGAATTATATATATTATAAATTCAAATGATGTTATTCCTAGTTTAGGTAATAAAAAATCTATTTTTATATATGAAAAATTAGATAAATATATAGAAGAAGATATATATGATTTATGGTCTATAAAGAAGTTTAAAGAGCTTAAAAAAGATGATATATCTATAAAAAATGAGCTAGAAATAATAGAAAGAGCATATGAAGAAAAAATTTCTGAGTATATAGATAATGTACTTAATATCTCAACAGAAAGTATTGTTTTGTATAAAGATGAAAAACAGTATCTAAATAGTAAAAAAGATTTAAGGGAACTTACATCTAAAATAATGGATGATATATTCCCTAATACTCCTATAATAAACAACGAAATAATAAATAAAAACAAACCTTCAAGAGTAGTGGCAGGATCGAGAAAGAGAATAGTAGCTGAAATACTAAATCCTTTAAATAAGACTATAAACTTTAGAAAAGGAAGCTTAGAGTCAACTATACTTAGGTCAATACTACTTAAAAATAGATGTATAGATGAGCTAGAAACTGAGGGAGTTTATAGATTAAATTACAATATATTAACTAAAGAAGAGACTTCTAACAACGTGTTTATCCATCTTATAAAAGGAATAAATGAAATAATTATGCAATCATCAGAAGGAGAAGTAAGTTTTTCTAAAATTTACGACTTTATGATTTTACCAGAATATAAATTCGGTATGAAGAAAGGGCCAATACCTGTAATACTAGGATTTATATTAAATAAGTATAAAAAGTATCTTTCAATTAAGAAAGATGGAATAGAAATACAAATAAGCGCTGATTTATTGGAAGATATAAATGAAAAGCCAGAAAAATATGTATTTAGATTAGAACAAATAAACGATGAAAAAGAAGTATATATACAGCAGCTAGAAACCATTTTCAAAGATTATATAAATGAAAATGATAAAATATATGACAACATAACATATTTAACAATGGGTATTAAAAAATGGTTCTTGTATTTAAGTAAGTATGCAAAAGATGCTAAAAATGAATACAAAGGAAATTTAGAATCAGAAAAATTAAGTAAAGATGTTGTTAAGTTTAAAAATAAACTTAGGATATTAAACGAAAATTCAATAGAGTTTTTATTTAAAGATTTAAAATCTATATTTAATACAGAAGACTACAGCAAGCTAATAAATAAGGTTAAATCTGCTAAGTATGAAATAGAGGGATTAACTGACAATCTATATGAAAAAGTAGAAAATGATATAAAAGAAGTATTTGATTTATCTCAATTAGTATCACTTAATAATGGACTATATGAATTAGTAGATAATATAGATGAAGCTAAAAAGTATTCTGGTGGAATAGAAAGTACTTTAATAAACTTTGCTTGTGATAAAAAAGAATTAAATGACCCTAAAGAATATTTAGACAAGCTATCATATGCGATTATAGGAATATATGTGGGTGATTGGAATGATGAAACACCTAATAATTTCTACAGTAAGCTAAGTGAAATAAAACATAACTTAGAAAATAAAAATGATAGCTCTGATGAAAATATCAAGGATATGCAAACCTTAGAAATTGCTGTAACATCAGGAGAGCTTAGTGATAGAGCTGAAATGTTATTAAATGATTTAAGAGATACAATAGAAGACTACGGTAATTCTATAAGTGAGGAAGAAAAGAGACAAATATTAGTAGAATTACTTAAATAGAAAAAGGGGGAGAGACAATGAGTAATATATATTTAGATAATGCTGCAACTACTTTCCCGAAACCAAAAGAAGTATATGAATATATGATGGATATGTATCAGAATTATGGTGCAAATGTAGGCAGGGCTACAACTTCATATGATAAAGATATAAATAGTATAGTTAGGGAAACTAGAGACATGTTAAAAGATCTAGTAAATGCAAAAGACAGCTATGAAGCTGTCTTTGCCCCTTCTGCTACTATAGCTTTTAATCAAATACTTTGGGGACTAGACTGGAGTAAAATAGATAATGTGTATATAAGTTACTTTGAGCATAATGCTGTTCTTAGAACTTTAGAAGCAATAAAGAAAGAGAATGATATAAATATTAAATTTTTAGAGTTTGAAAGAGATAATTGGGAATACGATTTCCAAAAAATAGAATATGAATTTGAAAACAATTCGCCAGATTTAGTAATAATGAATCATGTAAGTAATGTTTTTGGTTATGTATCTCCAATAGAAAAAATACACGAGATATCTAAAAAATATAATCCTATTTATATTATAGACGCATGTCAGTCTATGGCATTAGTAGAATTAGATTTATTAAAATATAGATTTGATTTTGTAATATTTGCAGGTCATAAAACTTTATATGGACCATTTGGCATGGCAGGATTTATTATGAATAAAAACATAGATTTAAAGCCGTATATATATGGAGGAACAGGTACAGAATCTATGAGTATGGATATGCCAAATGAAATTCCAGCTAAGTATGAAGCTGGAAGCTTAAATATACTAGGTGTATTTGGTTTGTATAAAGCACTAAAGTGGATAAATGAAATAGGTGTTGAAAATATAAGAAAACAAGAAGAAGTTATTACAAGAGAGTTAGTAAATGTTCTTGAAAAATACGACTTTATTCAAACATATATACCTACTAACAATCATATAGGAATAGTTTCGTTTAAAATCAAGGGTTATCCTGTTGATACCATGGGAGAGTCTATAGCTAAAAACTATAAAATAGCACTTAGGTATGGACTTCATTGCGCACCTAATGCCCACATGGTAAGCAATACATTACCAGAAGGAACTATAAGAGTAAGTATAGGATATTTTACAACTTTAGAAGATATAAGAAAACTGGATGATGCTTTAAGTGATTTAGAATACGAAATTTAAGAGATAGGGGGGCATAATCTTGTCATTAGGAAATGGATTTGTAGATTATTTAAATTCTATGAACAACGCTAATAGTAGTAATATAAATTCATTAGCAGAGTCACAAGTTCTAAATGAATATTACCATATAATACAGGTAGAAAGAAATCTAGGTAAATATATAGCGCAACAAATAAAGCAAAATAAAGCAGAATGTTTCATATTAACAGGACATGCTGGAGATGGAAAAACTAGTTTACTAGTACAAGTTCTAAATGAATTAAATTTATTGGAAAAAGGAAAAAAGCTAGAGGCTTGTAAGCAAATAAATTCAGATGATGTGAATTTATTATATGTCAAAGACATGAGTGAATTAAGTAAAGAAGAACAAGTTGAATATTTAAGTAAATCACTTAATGCTCCAAATGAAGGCTCATCATCAATATTGATAACTAACACAGGCCCATTAATAGACTCATTTAAAGAATTATTTAAAAATACTAATACAAATATAGAAGACGTAGAGAATCAAATATTAGATCAGTTAGATACGAATAAAAATAACTATCTAAATATAAACGGACATAAATTTAAACTAATCAATATAGCTAGAGTTGATAATGTTGGATTTTCAAGACAAATACTTAAAAAATTAGTTGAAGGTATATTATGGAGCAAGTGCGATAACTGTAAAAGTGAAAATGTGTGCCATGTTTACGCTAATTATATGGGTGTAAGAGATAATTTTGATAGGGTTTCAGATTTTATTGAATCGTATTATAGGTATCTATATGAAAATGATAAGAGAATAACAATAAGACAGATTTTATCTCAGTTAAGTTTTGCATTTACTGGAAATTTAAGTTGCGAAGATATAAGAAATAGAAAATCTAAAGTTATTAAATTTACACATAATTTTGCAAATCTATTTTTTGGCTATGAAGGCATAAATGAAATCGATAGTGCAAATCAAATAAAAGCTATAAAAGAACTAAAATCATTAAGTATAGACTCAAAATCATTAAATGAAGATTATAACATGATGGTTAGAAATAACTTTAATTGTTTTGATGAAAATATAAAATCTATTATAAAAGACCAGTGGGAAAGATTTAGTAAACAATATAGAAATCCATATGGCGAATATGATGATAGATTAGCTATAAACAATAGAGATGAAGACATAAAGATGAGATCATCATTAAGAAGATTCTATCTTGTATATAGCAAAGTAAAGGATAGAGAAAATTTTGGCGAAATAATAAGTCAAGTATTTGGTAAAGTTTATCCGCTATATAACAGGGGATTATTTGAAAAATACTCTAAAAAGGAAAATAGAGAGATAAAAAACTTAGTATTTCGTGCTTTATATATAAATAATATGGGGGTACCTCCAAAGAATAAAGACGATCTATATTTGACTTTAAAAAGAAATGATGGAAGTTTCCAAAATGTATTTTTAGAAATAGGAAGAGTTAGGAGTAAACAAATAGATATAATTCAAGAGAAATCTACAAATGAATTTGATGATATAAACCATAAAAATGAATTGTTTATAGAGTTAGATTCTGATAAAGAATTTAGATTTCCACTAACTTTACCAATATTAAATTATTTTGAATCTATATCAAGTGGAGCTATAGTTACTTCTGTAAACCCTATATTAGGACATGGTATAGCAAGGCTTAACTCTATGTTATTACAGAAATTTAATATAGACAATGAATTAGAAGAAAATGAATTTAGATTAATAATAAACACGTCTTCGAAAACTATAGATCTAAAAGTAACTATAGAAGATAAGACAATGTATATAGAATAAGGGGGGGTTATATGTTTCCTGATAATAATGAATTGCAAAAGTATCCACTTCAAAGTTTAGTATTCGGACATAGATTAAAACCAGATCAAACAGTATACGAATATATGATAGAGTTTTTACAAGTTATGATATCTAAAAAGACAATAGTTTCAGATCTTGAAACTGATATAGGACAATTTCAAGATTATTTTCCAGTAGATGAAAATGTAAAGAATAGCAAGATTAAATATAACCCTATATCAAGGGTTGGACTTAAACGTTTTATATTTTTTAAAAAAAGTAAACAAGATGGAAAATTCAATGTAGATATAGGAGCTTATAATAGATCTATTGAAATTTTGAGAGATAAATTAGATATAGATTCTAACTATGAGTTTCTAGATGAAGACTACTGTGTAGATATGATTGAAAATTTATTATATGGATTTAGAGCAGTTGTAAAAAATAGATCTTGGTTTGCACAAAGTACCTTACCAATATGCAAAGAGGTCATACTTCCTGAGACCATGGGAGATAAGAGAGAAAGAACATCTATAAAACAGTATGAGGATTCATCAACAAAAGTCGATGGATTATTCCAAACTAACAGATATAACTTTATGTCAAGAGGTGGAGAAGTATACTATTTACATTTATTAAGTGCTATAAATAATAATCCTGAATCTAAAGAAAGTATAGAAATTGGCTTTAATAATTTAATAAATAAATTTCCAAAGCTATCCCTTATTACAAATTTTATTAATGATTCATGGCAAGAAGAAAGTGGATGTTTCTCTAGAGACGATATAACTAAAACACTAGGAACTATACCAGACGGATTTTCAAGAAGAGAAAAATATACACTTGCTGAATTAAGTAATTTTTTAAATACAAATTTACACCCATTTGAAAAGATAGATGTCCTTTCTTACGGAATATTATTGCAAATTATAAGAATGATGCATGAGCAAGCTTGCTTTGCATGTGAAAAACAAGTCCCGTTCTGGTTGGTAGATATAAGAGAAATGAATAAGTCAAATCCAGAAGTAAGAAAACTTGCTATGAACAATTACTCAAAATTTGAACAAGACATATTAGATGCTTTATATAGAAATATAAAAGAATACGAGAATGAAGATGAAAATAAAGTTATAAGTAGTGCAGCTAAAGATACGTATAAATTATTCAGAAGATTGGGAAAGGAAATAGGCGTTATAATACCAGCAACAGGACCAGGAATGAGGTTTACATTGTCTGAAAATATGGTGAAATTTTTAGTTTTATCTTTAATTAAACCTAAAGGGAAACTTACATTAGATACATTTTTAGATAAGTTATATGAACACTATGGAATAGTTATTGATAGTAGACACTATGAAGAGGAAATTAGAAAAAATAGCAATATTTATCTAGAAGATCTATCTATGTTATACAATAATAAAATGGCATTCCAACAAATGCTTAAAGATTGTGGATTTTTAAGAGACCTATCGGACTCCACATCTATAGTAGAGAATCCTTATGATAGGGGGAACAAATATGAATAAATACGTAGAGGAAATACTGTTAGAGATAGAAAAACAAGCTAAAAAAAGCGAAGTTAGTCTAATAAGATTAGAGGGAATTGATACTCCAATAATATATGAGGGTATTTGTAAATATTTAAGTAATAGTAATAAGTATAATTTTATAGCAAAACTATCTATTGAAAAATTAAGAAAGTTTGAAGAAAAGAATTACATAGAATGGGAAAACTCTATAGAATATCTAAAATCTAACAATTTTGTAGATTTTAAGGGAGCTATAACAAATATAAGAAATAGTAGTATAGATTATATAGGAGGTAATCAGAAAACAATAATTCTGTTAATGGGAACAGAATTAGTTTTAGATAAAGGAAGCTTAGCTGACTTTTATTGTATAAATCCAGAAACTATTTTAAAGAAGATAAAAAAAGATTATTCAAGTTGGTTTAGAGAGTTATTTGAGGTCAATGAATTTAAAGAAGAATACTTAAATGGAATACACAATATTTTTAAGACTATATTCAAATATATAAATATAGATTTAATAAGATATAGTAATTTAATAGAAAATCTCGAAAAGAAGAATTATCATACAGAGCAAGAATTATGTGAAGATATATACTATAATCTAGATAAATATTGGGGGATACCTGGAGTAAAAGATTTTGATAAAATTCCTAAAATAAAGTCTCTATCAAAGGGAAGTAAAGATTGTAGTGTTATAACTAAATCTATAAAATTTGTAAATAGATCTGATTATAAAGATATACTGAGTAAGTCAAAATTAAACTCAATAATAGAAAAAATAGACAAGTATGCTGAAGATAAAGCAATAGACCCAGAAGAAAAGTTCCCTTCATATTCTAGTGCTTTCAAAAGTTATGGTGAATTTAAAGAAGTTTTATTAGAATTTGTAAATGGTAAAAACATATCTAAGAATAGAGAAAGACTATTAGATATGGACTTTAATATAATTAATGAGATTTTAAACATAAAAATAACAAAGGAACCAAGAACTAAAAAAAATAAGGCGATTCAATTAATGGGAGAGCCTATTATTGTATACTCAAAAATGATTATGCAGTCAGTAGTAGAGTTTATGTATGACCATAATAAAAGTTATCCTACCAATATAACTATAAATGTAGATGATATCACATTAAGTAATTGTATAAACAATGATGAAAAACATAATGCATGTATAGACATTTGTAGTTTTTTAGGTGGAATTATTAGGTTTTTAACAAAGAATAAGTTATATACAGACGAAGGCGAATTAATAGAAATTAAATACAAAGACAATATAGATGTATTCGATATAAGTAATTATGACATATTAGATGAGTCTGAATTTTTTGCTACTATAAACACTTCGGAAAAACCAAGTAGTAAAATAAAGTATACTATAGAAGCTGAAAATGAATCTGGACATAAAAGTGTACTTGAATTTGTATGGCCATTTAAGTCATATGACTCATGGAAAAATAGCTTCTATATATTAAATAAGTATTCGGAGGAAAATAAATATCCATTATTTGCGATGTGTAAGGATATAAGCGCATATGTAAACTGTGAAAGTGAAGATGAGTTTTTTATAAACTTAGAAAATATTAATCTTAAATTTGAAGAAGTTAAGACTATAGAAAAAATAAAAAAATATTTGCCGGAAGATATTTATGAAAACTTTATGGGTGTTATATATGATTTTAGAAACTTCCAAGACGAAGTAAAAAATAAAGGTTACTATAATACAATAGATAACACATGTATGCAATTGATAACTTCATATGTAGATTTACTAAATAAATGTAAAGATGATTTTGATAAGTTTACATCTGTACAAAAACAATACCTATATTTAATTTTAAATATATTTATGATAACTAAAGATGAAAACTATGGATTTAAAAATGACTATACTGCTCAGACAATAATACCTCCATATCATCCTATAATGTTAGAAAAAATTAAAGATAGAATGAATTTTATAAAAGATGGATATAATGAGGCTTTTAATTCAATTGAAAAACTTGAAAAATTAAATTTAAAGGTTATATTCGATATAATAGACAAGTATTCTCAATTGTCTTCTATTACAAATGGAGTTGAAATACTACAAGGTGAAAATAGAGATTTAATATTAACTAAAAAGGTATATGGATTATATGCATTGTATAAGGACTCAGATGATATAAACTCGATAATATCAGATAATGTAATAGATCATAATGATATATTAGAAGATGAAGAATTAAATGCTAAAGAGTTGCTTAAAATATCTCCTCAATCAAATATAATATTTAAAAATACAATTAATTATATAAAAACATTCCCTTATAAAATTGATGGACTAAATATACTTATAGTTAATCCTTATGACATGCAATATGTAGTTGCAGGTATACACTCCGTAGTAGATAGATTAAGCAAAAGTAATCTATCAATAAATATTAATTTAAAAATAATACTATCTGATAGTAGAAAAAATGGATCAGATTATCTAAGATACTGGTTGGATAATTATTTTAGTGATGATAACAGTATAAATATAAATACGTTTATAAACTATGTTGATTTTAATTCTAAAAAGATTAAAGAAACAATAAATGAATACATCGGTTATGAAGATATAGCGTTTATATACGATATAATGGTTGAAAAAAATATAAGTTTTATACCAGATAACTTAGAATTAGAAGTAGCAGGAAGCTTTAAATTCCCTATGGTTTATATACCTCAACCTATAGCTAAAACACAAAATAAAAGATCTACTATCATATCTCAATTTCAGTTTGATGGAGCTAAGTCTTATACTCAACTTATGCATTTAATAAAAAATACCAACTCTATAAGAGGGGTATATAGAGTATCTAAAGATATAGAGATTACTGAAAACTTTAAAGATATTATAGATATAATACATGAGAATTCAAACTGGATAATATGTGTTGATGAAGGTATGGATAGAAACTTTTTAAATAAAAATGACAGAAAAATAATAGGTTTTTCAACAGGGGAAGGAAACTTTGGAGAACTAAATGTTACTGTATCTGCTCATAATGATAAAGTTGAAGATATAAAAAATAAGCTTAGAAATAGATTAAAAAATAAATTTTCAAGATGGTCTACAAATACGCTTGATGAGGCAGCAGAATTTTGTATAGAAAAATGTGAAAAGTTAGATGGAAGTAGATTACTAGAAGCTTTAAATCCTAATGATTATGAAATTCATAGCTTTTTAGCTTATGTATTAACTCTACAGACATTAGGGTTAGATAAAACAAATAATAATTATTTAGTAAGAACACTTATAAATCTAGATTCGCATAGACATTGGTTTGAAGGAACATTAAATATAGATTCTAATACTAATTCGAGGCCTGACTTATTGTTATTAGAAATAGAAAATAATGAAAATAACATTTGTAATAATTCGCCGATAAGAATTAAGGCAACGGTTATAGAGTGTAAGATGGGCTTTGCAAATGAAACTCACATAGAAAAAGCTAAAAGTCAATTAGCTGTAGGAATAAAAACTCTAGCTAACAATTGGAATCCAAGTAGTGAAAGCTCAGCATGTAGATATTGGTATAACCAATTATATAGATCATTAGTATTTTCTACACTTAATATTGATGATAATTCTCCTAATTATATAAACTTTATAAACAAACTTTACTCAATACTTGAAGGAAATTTTGAAATAGAGTTTAATGGTCAAGTATTTGCATATTGGATAAATGATCAGAAAGATGTAATAGATAAAGAAATAATAGATTTTGAAGAATTAGATAGCATTGATAATATAAATGAACTTAGCATATGTACAGCAGGACAGCTTTATATACAAAAAATGTTAGTTCCAGACAATACTTTAAGTGAAGAAGAAATAAAGTTTTATGATTTAGAAATTGAAGAAGAATCTGAAGATGCTGATGATATGGGTGACGAGATTGAGAAGCATGATGATGAATCAGATGAACTAGAAATAGCTATAAATGTACCAGAGGAAACATCTAAACCAGAAGAAATATTCATACCAGAGGAAACTCCGAAATATGAAGAAGATGAAGATTTAATAGGTAAAGAACCGGCATTAGACATTGTAGCCGAAGAAATTATAGTTCCTGTAGAACCTAGCCAAAAAAATGCTGAGAAGATACAGCTTAATACTTCGGATGTAAGGGTTTTACTTGGGGAAGATCTGAGAACCAAAGAAAAAATTTACTGGGAATTTGGAAATAAACAATTAAATAATAGGCACTTACTAATAAGCGGAAATTCAGGTATGGGTAAAACATACTGCATACAGACATTATTGTATGAGTTAGCAAAACAAGGTATATCGTCTATTATATTCGATTACACTGATGGCTTCACTAGTCAAAAATTAGACCCTTTATTCACGAGCTCATTAGATAATAAAATAGAAGAGCAATATGTAAAAATAGATAAGTTTCCTATAAACCCTTTTAGTCGACATTTTATACAAATAGGTAGTAGAACAACCCCAGAAACAGATATAGATATAGCAACCAGAATTTCATCTGTATTTAAATCTGTATATAAATTTGGAGATCAACAAAAAAGTGTAATTTATGAATCAATAAAAAATGGATTTGCTAAACATAAAGATAACATGAGTTTTGCACATATGATAGATGAGATAAGAAGCATAAATAACCAAACAGCCAATACTGTATTAAGTAAGATAATGCCTTTTATAGATATAGATCCATTTGGAAATGCTACATCATTTTCATGGGGTGACATAGTAGATGAAAAGGGAAAAGTATATATAATACAGTTAACTGGATTTGATAGGCAAATACAGATAATGCTAACAGAATTAATTCTATGGGATATATGGAACTATTGTGTAAAATGTGGAGATGAAAGTAGACCTCTACCAATAGTATTAGATGAAGCTCAAAACTTAGACCATTCAAATAATTCACCGAGTGGAAAGATTCTTACTGAAGGTAGAAAATTTGGACTAGCAGGTATATTTGCAACTCAGTTCTTAAAAGGTGCGTTGAATGATGATGAGATACAAAGATTACAGCAAGCTGGACAAAAGCTATATTTTGGACCACCAGAAAAATCAATCATGGAAATAGCAAAAGACATAGATATAAATCCTCAAGGATCTAAAGAATGGGCAGAAAAGCTTAAGAAAATGAGAAAAGGTGAATGTGTAACCTGTGGAAGTATGAAAAAAGGCGATATACTAAGAAAATATGAGCCTAAAACTATAAAAATAACTAGCTTAGAGGAGAGAATAAATGGATAGAAGTAATGTAAGTTTAAGTTTTCATGCAACCTTTCCACCTAGTATAAGATATATATCAGAAATATTGCAACTAGCATCTACTAATTTTAGAGGAACAAAAGAAGAAATAAGTGAAATAACAGGAATACCTACAGGGGAAGGATCAGGTAAAGTAGTCCCTCACATTAAATATGCTAACTTTATGGGTATAGTAGATTATGCTCATAAAGATAGCAAGTATAGTCTAGAGTTAACAAAGTTAGGAAGAATTATATATATAGAAGATAAATACCTAATGGAAAAATTAACTAAATATTTATTAAACTACTTTTTATGTGAAAAAGAAGATGGGGCTCCTCATTGGGGCTTTATCTTCAACAATTTTAATTATGATTTAGACATTGAATATACTTTGACAACTATAGAAGAAAAAGCTAAAGAGTACTTTGGTAAAAGTTCTAAGATGACAGTTGTAAAAAGCATGTATACAGGCGGATATGGATTTGATGATATTAAGATAATGAGTGAAACTGATAATAAAAATTTAGTATTTAATAGATTGTATATTGATTATGATGCGCTTTATATTTATGCATATACACTATTATATAGTTGGGAAAAATATTTTTCAGATAAAGTTGAATTAACTATAGAAGATATTGTAAATACTCTTAGATGGAATAGTAAGTTTGGATTTGATTATACAACCATATTAAATGTTTTTGATGAACTTCAAAATATAGGAGTATTAAAAATTAATAAACAATTAAATCCTATAACTATAATCAAAACAACAACATCAGAGGATGTACTTAGTAGATTATATGACTTATAGTTATAAATGGAGGCATTACAATGGAAATAAAAAATATTCTTAGCTTTAAAAAAGAAAATATATTTGATGGTGCAGTACAAATAGATTGGTTTTATGATAAGAAACTAAGGGGGGAAGTTGCATCTAGTTATATATTTCATGGACCAAAGTATTTCGGGTTATCATCTAATGATATAAAAAATAATAAACATAAATTAATAGACACTGCTTCTTTTATAAAAAATATATCCGATAAAATATACTTAGATGATAGTACTAGTAGGTTTGTTCTAACTATAGCAGGTTATGGAGCCGGTAAATCTCATTTAGGTGTTACCATATCTTCCCTATTCTCAGGAAGTGATAAACAAACTAGTGAGAACATTTTGGAAAATATAAAAACTGTTGATGAAGATATACATAATAATTTGAAACACACAGCAACTAAACCGAATTTAATTATAACATTAAACGGTATGAACAACTTTAATTTAAATAATGAGATATTAAAAAATGCACAAAAAGCACTAAAACTACATGGACAAGATACTTTGATATTGGAAGAAATATCAACATCATATATAACAGCTGAAAACTTCTTAAACAATATATATAATAGTATGAAAAAAAGATTTATATTTTATGCATCTAAGAGTAAAAAATATAAATTGTACTCTGAAAATGACTTAAAAGATAAACTATTAGAAGATATACGAGAAGATCAAGAAGCTTTTGAAATAGTTGACAATGTATATAATGAAGTAATAGGTAACCATATAAGATGGGATGATGGTATAAGTGCTAGTAATATACTATCTAAGTTAAATGAACATTTTTGTATAAAACATAAAGTTTTCAATAAAATAATTATATTATTTGATGAATTCGGTAGATTTTTAGAATATGCATCTGCATTTCCAAACCAAGCTGGGGATTCAGCTTTACAGCAAATATTTGAGGCTATACAAAATGCAAATAAAAATATATTATTTATAGGATTTATACAATCTGATCTAAGCGCATACTTAAGCAGAGTTGATAACCCTAACATTGTTAGATATGTAGGTAGATATGATGCTAGTGATAAATACTATCTATCATCAAATTTAGAAACTGTACTAGCTAACTTAATAGTAAAAGATGATAAAACAGGTGTATTAGAAGGATTTATAGAAAGAAGATATAAAAATTATCATAACAACCTACACACAAGCCTAAATAGATGGGTAAAGGATATGAATCAAAAAAGTGTGTGGTCTAATAGTAACTTATACAACAAAGTCGTACTTAGAGGATGTTATCCTTTCCATCCATTAACGGTATGGATGCTGTCAAACTTATCTACATGGATGCAACAAAGATCAACATTAAACTTTGCAAGTGATATATTTGATAAGTATAAAAATTATGAAGTATATGATGAAGGATTAACATATATATACCCTACTGAAATAATAAAATCCAATATATTCAATGAGCTATTAAATGCAGAAGAAAAAGGATTACAACAAAGCCAATACTGCATTCTATACAATGAGGTATTAATTAAATATGGTGATAAGCTAGAAGATGACCAAAAGGATATACTTCAGGGAATACTAGTAAGCAATATATGTAAGTTCAAAGTATATGATAAAAATGATTATATTACCTTATTAAAATACTGTACTGGATATGGCGAAGAATATATACAAGAGATATTAAGAGTTTTAGAGGACGACTTAGGTATAATAAGATTTGACGCAGACTCAAAAACATATGACTTTATAGCAGAGGGCAATGGAAAAAATGATTTTATAAATGAATTTAAGAGAAAAAGAAATCAAGTATCTAAAGAAGGCTACTTAGATGTAATCGATGAAAAAATTAAAAAAGAGCTAGATATGGACATCCAGATAGAAACTCCTTTTGGGATGGAAAACAGTATAGTATCTGGAGAGTGGAAATTTAATAAAAGAATAACTCATATAGATAATATAACTAGTTATAGTATAAACAACTTAATTAGAGAACAAAACGAGATAACTGACATAACAGAGCCTAAGGGTATGTTTATCTATGTTTATGCAAACAAAGATTCATATATAAGAGTAAATGAGCTACAAAGACTTATAATAGAAAAAGAAGTATATAAATATCCTATACTGTTTATGTTAGTAAATGATTCAGATGATACTATAAAAAATAGATTAATAGATATAAGAGTGTTAAGAGAAATTGAAGCTACTAAACGGGACAAATATAGTAAATTTATAAATGAGTATCGTATGGAATTTATAAAAAGAGTTGTATCTAAATTTAAACAGTTAGAACAAGAAAAAAGCTTTGTAACGGAAAATGGAATTGAGAGAAAATCAAGAATAGTACAGCTATGTAATAATACTTTCTTAGAAAAATATACAAAAGTAACTCCATTCCCATTTGATGGATTCGATAAATCTACGATAGCTAAACCTACAGGATATCTTGTAGCAATATGTAAAGGATTATTAAATAATACAATAACCAAAAAAGAAGGTTTTTTAAATTTAGCTAAAGATGAACAAAACAGAGCTAAAGCTGTTTTAATGATAGATAGTATGAAGTCTTGGAAGGTAATGGCTTCTGATTATACATTACTAGAGCCTCAACATCCTGTATTATCAGAGATGTATAGGGAAGTTATGGACAATTTAGGAGTTAATAACTTAAAAACCATAGACTCATTATTTAGAAAGTACTTATATCCTCCATATAATATGAATCTTCAATCATTAGTATTATTTATATCATATTTAATAGGATATAATAGCAAGAATATAAGTGTATATGATAAAGATAAAAAAATAAAAATAGGCGACTTTATACAAAGCTATATAGAGAAAAAAACTTTAGATGCAAAAAAAATATTCTCATGTAGTTTAGAATACAAAGAAGGAAGTAAAGAAGAAAAGTTTGTACAACTTGTAGATCAAATAAATAATAACGTATACGTAGAGAAGTGTAGCGACTATGAATTTTTACTTAATAAGTTAGAGCAAGAAGATGAGGTTCCTGAAGAACTTAATACTAAGATTGCTATAGCAAAAATGAGGTTAGAAAAAGGGAAACAAATTAAAGTTAGTATATATAGTGTATTAAGTGATGCAAAACAGGTAGTTGATAATTGTAAGAATAATAAATTTTCGCTATCAAAGCTTGCTAAATCATACAAAAATATGAATATAAGTGAAAATGATAAGTTAGAAATGGAATATCAATATAGTTATGAATATATTAATGAGTGCAAAAGATTATTAGTAGAAATAGATACAATAATAGAAGACAATATAAATAGATTTTTGGCTAGCATAAATTCAAAATCACCAGAGAAATTTTATAAACAGAGTGTTTTGCATAATCAGGAAGTTAAACTATTAAATATTATAGGGAAAAAAGATATAGCAAATAAGCTAGAAAAAAGATTATCCGTTGTAGAGAAAGAAATACAACTAACCCAAAAATATGAAGAACAACTAATTAAATATAAAAGCGACTGTATAATCATACAAGAATCTTTAAGTAATAAGAACTATAAAAAATTAGAGAGAAGTCTAGATTTAATAAATTATTGGATTAAGTTTTTTAACTCTAATACTGATTTAACTGCAGACCTAAGAAATGAAAGTATTGAAAAATTAAATTCATTAAAAATAAAAGTTGGTCAGACTTTAGATTCTATAGAAGGTGAAATAAGGGCAGTCGAGCTAGACGAAAGGCTTTTAGATGATATAGATAGCATAAGGACTCTTAAAAGAAGTATAAGAGTTTTACTTGATAAGGTTAGAGATTCTAAATTTGATGATAAATTTAATAAAAAATTAGATTTATTAGAAGATATAGAGTCAGATTTCAGTTATTTAGAATCAAATGCAAATAATAGAGAATTTGTTACACAAAAATTAGATCAACTTTATGTTAAATATAGCAATACTACTTTAAATAAACTAATAGACAAGAAAAAAGATAGTATAATTAATAATTTAGATCAAATGGAGTCTAGATTTATAGATGGAATTTTAATCAATATAAACTCTAAAATAAATTCATTGAACTATAAAGAATGTATTGAGAATATAAATAAATTATCAAACAGGCCACCCTATATAGGTGAAAAAGCTAAAGATATGAGTAATATAGTTATAAAAAAACTATACGATAGATTAAATAAAAATAAGGTAGAAACAATAGTATCTATGTTTAACGAGTTAGATTCTTCTAGTAAAGCTAATTGTATTGAATTGATAAAAAATCTACTGTAATTTATAATTTAAAGGATTTAGATCTAAATAAATAGATTTAAATCCTTTTTTATTTAAATAACAAAAAATATAATGATATAATTAAATTATAGATATTAAAAGTTAGTAAATACAAAAATAATTATTTTAGGGGTAATATGATGGAAAGAGTAGGAACTACATCATGGTTCATGGATGGAAATAAAGCAATTAAATTATGTGATAAAACCGTATTCAATGAAAGCAGTACAGTTATACCAAAGGATGATGTAAAAAACTTCTTTTGTAATAAAGATTTAAATATAGGAGAATCAATTACAAGGAAAATAATGTTTGATAATGAAATGTGTGAGTTTTATATAATAAATGATGGCAAAAGAACCGATCTTTGTTGGAAGAATACAACAGTTAGTAAATATTTAAAAAGTATCGCAAATCCAATGATTTTTAGTAGAAGCGATAAATCTGGTATAAATATAAATGACTATATTCAGATGTGTTTTATAAAAAATGAAGAAGATGATACTATTGGGCTAGAAATAATTAATAAAAATACACAAAGACAAAACCAAGAAGAATTAATATTTAGGAAATCAGTAGATTTATCGGTTTTCAACTACGGAATAACAATACCTAAAGAGTATAGATATAAATTTATAAGTTATACAAAGGATAAAAAATTAGATAGAGGTACATCACAGCAAATAAAGTTAATATTTGATGACTATGAGGCGGAATGTAAACTAAGTAATGTTAACATAAAAGATAGATCAGGCGATACAGTACAAATTAGATATGATTCTAATAAAGAATTAAAAGACCATTTAGCTGATAAGTTTAGACATACAAAAGGGAAGTTAGATGAAGATGGAAAAATAGAAGGGGTAGAATATATGGAGTTTTATCCAACAGATAAAGAAAACGAGTACTATGTTAAATTACAAATGATAAAAAATGAGCTTGAAATTAGTTCAGTTATATCAAATATCAAAACCTACATACAAAATCAAGGATATACTTATTCATTAAACGACATATCAAATTTATACCTTTCACTAAAAACAAAACCATTTGTAATACTAGCGGGAATAAGTGGAACGGGTAAATCAAAGATAGTTAGATTATTTAGTGAGGCAATAGGAGCTTATACAGATAACAATAGATTTAATATGATAAGTGTAAGACCAGACTGGAATGATAGTACAGATTTAATAGGGTACAAGAACTTAGAAGATAAGTTTATAGAAGGTAGTTTGACTAAGATAATAAAAATGGCAAATGAAAATAAGGACAAGCCGTATTTTATATGTTTAGACGAGATGAACTTAGCAAGGGTTGAATATTACCTTAGTGACTACCTAAGTGTTATAGAAAGCAGAAAAAAAGTAGGAGATGAAATAAGTACAGACAAAATAATAAATGATCTTCATATACCACATAACCTATATGTAATTGGAACTGTAAATATGGATGATAGTACATTCCAATTTAGTAGAAAGGTATTAGATAGAGCAAATACAATAGAGTTTTCTGACGTTGACTTATCTAATTTATTTGGTGAAGTAGAAGATGAAGAAATAGATTCTATTGATTTAGATAATAGCTTTTTAAAAACAACATATCTAAAAACTACAGATATAGAAGAAGAGCATAGAGATTATGCAAAGGTGGTAAATGAGAAAATAATAGATTTAAATAATATTCTTAAAAAATCTCAAAAGCAATTTGCTTATAGGGTAAGAGATGAGATCTTATTTTATATGATAGAAAACAAAAAAGCTAATTTATTAAGTGAAGATGTAGCATTTGATTATCAAATTATGCAAAAGATACTTCCAGCTATAAATGGTAGTGAAGGAAGTGTGAGAGAAGTGTTAATAGATTTATTTAACTTTGTTTGTGATAGTTACATAATAAATAGCGATATGGATTATATAGAAAAAGCAGAAAGCTATTTAAGTGATAATGATAATATAAAATACAAAAAATCTGCAAACAAAATATTATATATGTTAAAAGGATATACAAACGATGGTTATGTTAGCTACTGGTACTAAAACAATACTTCAAATAGATACTGATGATTTTTCTATATACATATCAGGAAATACAGAAAACAAAAAGTTCAAAGCTATAAACTCTAATTTAAACATAAGTGCTCATTTAAGTGTTATATCAAATATATACAATCCTAATATAAAAACTATAGATGATAGTCATCGGTTAATAGAAAACAACACCGCATATATGAGACCTAGTTTTTTTGAAGATGGTATATACAATATATATTTAGAAAATAGAACTAATGAAATATTTGAGATTTATCACAGTGACAAAGAAATAAGAGAAAGTATGGTTTTATACGGGAAAAACATAATAGGAAATGTTAAGTTTAACGGAGATATAGGTTACTGTGAGTTTAAGATAAAAAAAGAAAACAAAGAAGTAATGAGTTTTGTTATAGAAGTTTTTCCATCAAAGTTAGATTACATAAAAGACTATAAAGAAATATTGAGAGAAGTTAATGAAGAAGTTACCTCACTGGTGTTTGATTTTTTAGGAAAGACTTTTAGAAGTGTGGATTTTAAGGAAACTAAAAATCAGACTAATGTAGAGTTTATATCAATATTAAGTAATATATATGAAAAATTGGAAAGAGCTATAAAGAGAATTGAAAAGCAGCCTAAACATGGTGTTCTTAATAATTACTATATAAAGGACAAAGATAAATGCAAAAGAGTATCTACTAAGGAAACTATAAAGCATTTGAGAAAAAATCCAAGTTCATCTCAAGCTATTGAAGTTAAGAAGATAACTACTTTGGATATATATGAAAATCAATATGTAAAGTATATGCTAAAGAATATAATTAAGAGAATTAATGAAGTAAAAAAAGATATATCAAAAAACTATAAATCTGAAGATAACTATTATAAAAAATTAGATAACTTTGAATCTAGGTTGTACAATCATTTAAATACTTTCTTTAGAGATATATCTGATATAAATAATAATAAATCTATGACTTTGGTATTTAAAATGGCCAGTGGATACAAGGAAGTTTATTTTTATTATACTTTACTTCAAAAAGGTCTTGATATATATGAAGGACTATATAATATTACTCCTAAGAAGCTTTGGAATTTGTATGAGATATGGTGCTATATTAAGTTACACAGTATTTTAAAGGAATTAGGTTATAACACTTATACATCGTCTATTATACAAACAACTTCAAATGGAATAACTTTATCTTTAATGCAAAACAAACAAGCTAAGGGGATTTATGAAAATAAAGATGGGAAGAAAATAGAGCTTTGGTACAATAAGTCTTATTCTAATCCAACTACTAATCAAAGACCAGATACTGTACTTTGTTTAAGAGATAATTCTAAAAAAGATAGGGTTTATATATTTGATGCTAAATATAGATTACATATAGATAATGATAATGTAATTGGACCTATGGAAGAAGATATAAATGTTATGCATAGATATAGAGATGCAATAGTTAGTGATATGAAAGACAGTATGCAGTTTAGGTACAATACATTTGGAGCTTATGTTATGTTTCCTTATTCTGATGAAGCAAAGTTTAAAGATCATAAGTTTTATAAAAGTATAGATAAGGTAAATATAGGTGCATTTCCTATGCTTCCAGGAAGTACATCTCTTATTAAAAAGCATTTATGTGAAATATTAGATCTATCATATATAGAAGCAAAAAACGCAAATCCTATATTTGATGAAAGTGAAGATTATTATAAATTCAAAAATGAAAATGTAATGATAGTAAATGCAAAGGATATGAATCATCTTGAAATATACAAAAACAATAGATTTTATCATATTCCAACGTCTACACTATCAAAAATTCGAGTAGGAATAGAGTATTTGGCGTTTTATCAATCTAAAAAATCTTTTGGTGATTATAGCGGTATATATTATTATGCTAAGATAAAAGATTATTATAAGTACAAAAGAAAAGAATGCAGAGAATTACCTTGTGATAAAAATAAGGAAGACAAAGACTATTATAGATTTGAAACGGACGAGTGGCAAGTAGTAGGACCTATAGCTCCTGTTGAATATGGTACAAGGAATGTAAGTTATACTACTATGTATCTATTAAATAATGCAGACACAATGCATGAGCTAAAGCTTAAAAACAGGCTAGAGATAAATGTATATAAGATACTTAGAGAATCAAGTAAAAGAAAAGGACTATCTTTAATAAAAGAAGATAGTAAGTTTAAAATAGGAAGTGATTTTGTGCAAGTAAGTGATAAAAGCAATATTAGATTTAATAATGAGATTATATACCTAGATGAATTAAGAAAGATTATATAGATTTCATCCCAGGGTGAGTCTTTTGTTTTATAGGTAAAGATAGTTGGAAACAAATTAGAAATACATTGAAAGGATAATAGCTATTATATAATAAAGATATAGGCAAGTTATAATCAAACCAATGAAACCACCTATAATTCATTTTACAAATTCTTTTTTAGTAAATTCGATATCAAAACTATTAATCATAAAATCACCTCTTTGTATAAATTATATAACTATGAAAAATTTTCTAAACTGCTTTTAATAAAAAAATATTAATCTTTATATTAGAAGATTATGTATATTCTAATATAAAGATTAATATTTAATAGAATATGTTAAAAGAACTATATGGAATGGGAATAGGATGAAAATCATGTGGACTTGAAAAAAAGAGTTACAGAGTTTTTAATAGAAGAATTTACACAACGCATGTTGTCTGACTTTGTATCGAAGATGCACTAATGCTATAACTAGTATATTCTAATTGTAGAGTAAAGTTAGAGTATAAAAAAACTAACAATTTTTAGGTGATAACAAGAAAATCAATGTAATGTTTATTTTTATATAGAGTAAATCTACTTGAATAATTTACCAAACTAAGTATAATATTAATGTAAATTAAATATCATAAGATAAATCAACTTAGGGGGAAACATGATTAAAGAAACTGAAATAAAACAAATTACAGAAAATATACAATATAAATTTAATAACCTATTGGAAGAAAGTTTAAATAGAATAGAAGAAAGTTTATGCCCTACTTTGTATATTTACAATAAAAATAACAAACAAAGTTTTCCAAAAAAGCTAAAGTACATTAAACAAGTTGATACAAATATAAGTAACACAAAATTACTTGAAATCAAGGATTTCCTATTATACTTTGAAGAAGTAAATTCTGATATAGGCGACTTCTATATTATAGTATCAATAGAAAACAAAAATATTAAAAATTACGCAGTACTAGAGTGTATAAGTAGCATAATAAAATACATTATTAAACAAAGTAAAAGATACATAGAACTAGATATTAAGGGGTTGCTAGAAGACATAGAAAATAGAGAAAGATGCAAGGAAATATTAAAGAATTTATATAACCATGATTTTACAAAATATATATCTTACTGTAAGGACATTACAAATCATGAAAAGTATTATAAAGATTATATACAAAATAAATATATAGAACTATATACATATATGATAACTGGAAAAGATGAAAAAAGCAAAATCATCGACCATCTTAATTATATTGCATCGACTCCATACGAAAGTAAATACATTAAGAATGGTAAGTTAGCTATATTTAGAAGTGGCAATTCTATAAATAACTACATAAATGACGTTGAAGATCTAGTTATAGAATTTCCTAAAGAATTAAGAGTAGAAATAAAGGACTACAAAGCAGTTAGGAAAATTATAGAAATGTCCGATGAAAATTTAGTTATAGTTAGTGATGGAGTATATATTTACGGAATAGCGTTTTTAACTGAGGAAATTGAGAAAATTGCTACTATTGTTAGATTTAACGGATATTCTTCAATTTCTATAAATACAGGTGGAAAAAACATAAAATTCAAGTACGGAAATATAATTAATACATCTAAAGTTAAGGAAAATTCAACAGATAAAGCAATTGAATCAATTGAAAAATTGTTCACAAACTTAACCGACGAACAAAAGAAAAAGCTAACAAATGTTATTGAAAAAATAAAGCAACAAGAGAAAGGCTCTATGCTTATAGTTTCAAATAATGCAGTAAAAGAAGCAGATAGATTGAAATACCAATCTACATTAATTAAACCGAAGGAAATATCAGAAGATATAATAAAGAGTATTTCAAAAATTGATGGAAGTATTATTATAGATGAAAATACAACCTGTCACGCAATTGGAGTAATTATTGATGGAGTTGCCTGCGAGATAGGAGACAAAAGTAGGGGAGCAAGATTTAACTCTGCAATAAAGTATATAGATAAACGACAGGATGAAGCTGTAGCGATAGTTGTTTCTGAAGATAAGATGATTGATATTATAGATAAGGAAAGAATAAGTAAATTAAAAGAAGAAAGTAAAAACAGAAATTTAGATAATGATAAAATAGGGAAAGTCGATGAGTTAGAAATATTAAATGATGAGTTACAATATTCGAAAACAATAACGGAAAATGATTTAGATGAAGATATATCTATTTTAATGTCTTCATATGGTGAAGGGATAGATGTTTCGCTAGTTGGAGCTTTATACTTCAAACTACAGTTGCCTAAAAAATATACTAAGTATCTAAAAAAATCAACTGATTTGCTAGAAAAACAAATCAAGAGCGAAGGTGAGGATGGAAATTATTTTTATTATATAGGTATAAACTATATGTATCTAAATAAATTCGAAAAATCAATAGATAACATACAAAAAGCTATAGATTTAGATAAGAATAACGAAATGTATAAATATCAGCTAGGAATGGTTTATATGAAAAAAGAAGAGTATGAGCTAGCCATTAAATATCTAGAAGAAGCAACAGATATAGCTAGAAAAAATAAAGATACATTGCAACTATCAACATTTTTATACAATTTAGGAGTAGCTTATTACAAAAGTGACAAAAGTGAAAAGTCTAAAAAATGCCTAGTAGAATCTATAGATTTAGATAAAAATAAATCTATTAGTTATTATTATTTAGGACATGTTAATAGAAATCTTGGATATTATGAAGATGCAAAGAATAATTATTTAGATGCCATTGAGCTGAACTCAAGCAAAAGCAACTATTACCATTGTTTAGGTAATGCTTATTATGAAAATGGAGAATTTCAAGAGGCTATTCCATACTATGAAAAGGCCCATATGATGAATCCAGATGAAATTCTGACTCATATCCAGTTGCGTGATATTTATATATGTCACAAGAATGATCTAATAAATGGAGCAAGACATTTAAGAGAGATGGTAAGGCTTGAACCAGAGAATCTTGGATACTTAGATCAATTAGGTAATATATGTATTGAGATAGGACACTACCAAAATGAGTATTACGAGATAGCGAAAACGTGCTATATAAAGGCTACAAAATTAGATTCTAGTTTGGGGTATTTGTTTAATAACTTGGGAATCGCATATAATCGCACATTTAAATTTAAGGAAGCAATTAAAAATTTTGAAGAAGCAATGCGTTTAGAACCGAGAAATCCACAATTTTGTTATAATATTTCTAGTGTTTATTGGGATCAATATATTTTTAATTCTATTCGGAAGAAGTCTAAAGGTACGAAGCGGTATTTGATTAAGACTAAGGAATATGTAGAGAGAGCGATTGACTTTGCGGAGGAAGGCAGTGAACTTTATTTAGATTGCAAGAGGCGTTTATCTCAGATTGAGGAGTAATAAAAATAGAATATATATTAAAGAGTGAAAATAATTATATTATATTCGCTTTTGTGCACACAAAATGATAAAAATAATGGACAAAGCTGTAAATGCTATAGAGTATTATAGTGCTAGAATTAATTAAAGATATATAATAAAAAATTGATGATAATGTAGACAAGTTAAAAAGACTAGCACTAATATTTACAACTACAGTATTGGGTATTGTAGTAATAGTATATAGTTCTTCAGGGAAACAAGACAGGACAAGTAGTTGAAGGGATTATTATAGTAAACCAAGAAGTTATTTAGTTTCATAGATAAGCACCTGAGGGCCAGTATCATCAACCTAAGTATTTTCAAAAGCTTCAATTAATCGGTTGAGATTATTTCAAATTAAGTGATTTGATATATGTAAAATAATACTTAATATGTTAAAACAGAAAATTATGAGCAAGGCAAGTCACGAGTTACCCTCCAAAAACCCACTACAATGGAGGCATTTATGAATTTCTTCATGTGAAGGTACGATTAGAATTACTTAGTGTTCAAAGTTAGATATGAAAGTAATTGAAAGAATGTTTAATAATTTAAAAATTCAGGAATTATCTGGTCTTGTACATGTAGACATGTAATTTAGATAGAGAAGGAAATAACAAGATTTAGAAACCTAAATATAATCGAGGATATGATTCTTGAAAATTGCCTCCAATATTCAAATCTACGAAAACATTAATTTTATATCTGCATTAAGGGGGAATTCTTATGAGCTTAGATAGATATTTTTCATTAGATTATTTAGTTCGAATGGGATATTTTGATTTTAAACCTTCAAAGGGGTCTGGAAATAGTAAAAATAATTATTTTATGAGTAACACTTTTTATAAGAAGGTTTTTAATTGTAATTCTGTCAGCAATAAAATTAACGATATATTATACGATGTAAAGTTTAACGCTTTCATAGATACCATTCCTATAGAGTTTACTATTTATAAAAGTGATGAATCTAGGCGTATTTATAAAATGCCAAATATGTACTCTTATATATCTTTAGCTAAACATTTAGAAACTGAAAAAAAAGAATATATAAAAATTATAGAATCCAGTGATAAATCTTTATCTAAATATTTTTATGATAAAGATTTTTTTGAGAATAAGAAATTACGTGAGAGAAATCGATTTGGCATGAAATATATATTTGAGACAGATATTCAAGAATTTTATCCTAGTTTATATACTCATTCCATACCATGGGTTATTGTGGGAAAAGAAATAGCTAAAAGCAGCAAAGATGATAAAAATATATTTTTTAATAAGCTAGATTCACTAATTCAAAAATGTCAATATGGAGAAACTTATGGAATTCCTATGGGTACTTTTGCATCTAGACTAATTTCAGAAATATATATGTGTAAAATAGATGATGAACTTAAAAAATATAGGTATTTAAGATATGTTGATGATTTTGAGTTAGCATATAATAATGAAAAACAAAGAGAAGAGTTTTATAATTATTTATTAAATAAATTAAAAGAATTACATCTTAAAATAAAAGTAGAAAAAAATAAAATTTATTCTTTTCCCTTTAAATTACAAGAAAATAATGTAGATTTAAAGAATTTCTTTAATGAAGAAAAACTAAATTTAAAGGATGACGATTATCAAATAAAAAAAGTACATGCTTTTATCAACTTAAGTTTAGAAAAAGAGCAAGTTGGCGTTCCTGGAGCTTTGAAACTGATGTTCCTGATATTAAATGCAAGTATAAAAGATAAAAAAATAAAACCAACGACTATATGTAAAACCATTATAGAAAGGTTATTAAATTTAGTACTAATGAGACCTATCCTAGGGGGATATTTTTTAGATTTAATAGAGTATGCAAAGAATGAAAAAACGATAAGGTATTTAAATGAAGTAATAGAAAGAAATCTAGAATCATTCAAAGAAAATATATATAGGTACATAGATTTAAATTATGGAGAAGAGATGTTAACTATATTATGTATATTCTATAAATTAGATATATATTTACTTGATGAAGAGATATTATGTAAAGTTATTGAGAATATGGATGATTTTAACTCGATAATAGCTATAGAACTCTGTGAGAAAATAAACCATATTAATTGGGAACGATTATTTAATACTTTAGAATTGAAACTAAAAAAATCTGATTCGTGGCAGTCTGAGTTTTGGTTACTTAAATATGAATTATTTTACAAGGTGAAAAATAAAAAGAGCAGTTCATTTACTAAAGAATATAAAAACTATTTGTATAAATTATATGATAATGGAATTACTAAAAGTGAGTTTTTCAATGAAACAAATTTAAGAAAATTAGAAAGTAATATTATACTTGAAGTTCAAAATAAAAATACTAAAAATAATGATATTAGAAAATTTTATATGAATATGTTACAAGCGAATGTTAGTTTTTTAAACTGCAATAGTAAAAATGTAAATTATAACTTTGATAAGCTAATTTTACAAACTAATAATTAAAAAGATATAGAAGATGATATAAATCATATAAATTTTATATATTTTGTAATTTACATAAATAATCAATATCTTTTTTTGATTTAAATTTATTTAGGAGAATACATAATGAATAAATATAAGATTGAAGTACCGCTAATTTATAATAAGAGATCAAAATTAGACAAATATGATTTTCAAAATAATATAGACATTAAACTTAAATCTAGTATAGAGTGGAACCTTACATTTTAAGTTAAGCAAAGGAGATTTTAAGAGTTCGAAATCTGTTATAGTGTCTATATCTGCTTTAAAAAATAATGAGATATTATTAATATTTGATTCAATTATGCAGATTCAAGAGAATGGGCAATAGGTATTTATGGTAATAAATGGAATAAAATCGGTTGGTATTGATACAGAGAACCGTATCATAAGTAATGGGGCTAAGTTTGAATAGATAAAAAAACATATCTAAAAAAGATATGTTTTTTTTGTTTAATGTATTAAATTGTATATATTTGGAATAGGACATATATTTTGATATAATAGTGATTAGTATTTACAAAAAGGAGGGGAATAGAATGAGTTCAACACAAGATAAATTTGAATTCAGAGATTATGGATATACTATTATATCTAGGTTTGAAAAATTTTTAAGGGAGTATTGTAAGACTATAATTAACATGAATTTTGGAGATTACACAGAATGTATACCTAAAGGTGTATTAGAATCGTCTCAAAAAAGAAATGAAGAAATATCAGATTTAAGTGAAATTCTCGAAAGTATAGACTTTATACATTTAAAGGAAATTATAGTATATAAAAATAATTACAGTATATTTTTTGACAGGGAAAGATTAGCACAAAAAGATTTTATATATTTAATGGAGAGTTTATATGAACTAAGATGTAAGATAGCTCATATAAGAGGATACTTTTCTAAACTAGACTTAACGGCTTTAATCGAGGAAAGTAAAAAAATAGCAATCAATATGAAATTCGAATACAAGAAATATATTGAATTTATAGATTTGATAGAGAGAAACCCAGAAGAGTTAATCATGAAAACACCAGTTGAATTTGTGCATTATATGAAAGAAGATATAAAAATACTGAATAATCTACCGATAGCAGACTATGAGTATGAGGGTGGATTTGTAGGTAGGGAAGAAGACAAAAGTAAAATAATAAAAATGTTACAAAATGGGACACATAGAGTAGTCACTATATCTGGCGCTGGTGGTGTAGGAAAATCGGCATTAGCTGTTAGTATAGTTAGAGAAATAATAGATAGAGACTTGATAAAGTATGATAGTGTAATTTGGGTAAGTGCAAAAGAAAATAAACTTACATACTTAGGTATAGAAGATATAGAGCCTACTTTAAAGAACTATGAAGAACTACTAGATACTATACTAAATGTTATGGAATTTGATAACAGTAAATATCAAAGTATAGCTGAGAAGGAAGAAGACATAAACACTTTATTTGACTGTTGTGATAAGGTATTAATAGTGATAGATAATTTAGAAACTATAACTGATGAAAGAATAATAAACTTTATATTAGATTCACATAGAAATACTACTATACTGATAACAAGTAGAAAGGGTTTAGGGCAAGTAGAACGAAGATATGAATTAAAAGAGTTAAAAGAAAAAGAAGCAATTCATCTTTTCAGAAGAATATCAGAAGATAAAAATATTAGGGGGCTCAGATCACTAGATAATGATACAATTAAAAAATATGTAAATAAGGTATATTGCTATCCGTTAGCTATAAAATGGGTATTAGGTCAGGTAGCTATTGGAAAAGATATAAACGGTATAATAGACAATATAAACGAGAGCACTAGTGATATATCTATGTTCTGTTTTGAGCAGATATATAAAGGTCTTACTGAGGAAGCTAAACTTATACTGTGCACATTAAGTTTCTTTGAAGATTCGGTAGCAAAAGGAATAATAAAATATATTTGTAATATAGATGAAGTTATATTTGAAGATTCGATAAGTGACCTAGTATTGTTATCGTTAATTATACCAGAACAAAAATTGAACAAAGAAAATAGAGAAATAAATACAGCATATTCATTATTACCTCTTACAAGAGGATATGTTAGAGTTCAATTAGATTTAGATACGAATCTTAAAAGAGTAATACAAGAGAGAGTAATGACAGTAGAAAATACTATGGAAGAAGCGATTAGAGCTACTAAACAATATAGATTTAGTTTATCAAACTTAGGAGCGACTACTGAGGAGGAAAAAGTTGCAGCTATGTTAGCCCAGACTGCATATCAAAAGTACCAAGGCGGAAATTATCTAGAAGCAGTAGAAGATTTTAAGAAGGCAGTTGATATAGCTCCAAGATTTTCATCAATTTATAGAAATTGGGCAATTGTAGAATCTAGCGAAGAACATTGGGTTGAAGCTGATAATTTAATGAGTAAAGCATCTAATTTGAGTGAAAAAGATACTCAAATATGGTTAGTATGGGGGAATATAAAAAGAAAAAATAATAAGATAAAAGAAGCATATCAGTATTATAAGAAGGCATATGAATTATCACCTAACGACAATATTGTATTAAACTCTTTAGGTCAAGCATTAACTAGACTAGGAGAGTACAAAGAAGCTCATGAAGTTTATTTAAAAGCATTAAATTGCCAAGATTATCAAATACAGACTAAACATATGATAATAAATAAAACTTGTATCGCAGAGAATTTGAAAAGGTGGTCTGAGAGCTTTATAGACGATAGAAATTTTAAAGAAGCTGAAAACAAACTAAAATTAGCTCTTGAAAATATGGAAAGTGTATTAGAATTAGACAATCAAGACCCTAAGAGTTGTATTCTATATAAAGATATACTTCTAAATCTAGGATTTTTATATAAAAGGGATAAAAATTACGAATTGTCCTTAAAATACTTTAATGATATACGAACTACACACTCCAAAAAATATAAGGAATATGAAATGGTACTAAAAGCATCTCTTGAAATAATAGGAATATACTTAAAAACCAATAATATAGAAGAAGCTAGATTGATTATGAATAAAGATTTAGAAAGAATTACAAAGTTCATAAAAAATTCAAATCTAATAGAGAGATACGAATCTTATTATTTATTGCTAAATAATAAAGAAAATAGAATATCAGGAAAAATAATAAGATGGGATGCTTTTAGAAAGTTTGCGATTATAAAAAATAATAATTGCAATGGAGAGACATTTTTTGCTCATGTATCAAATTTTAGAAGCTTTATTCATGTGCTAGAAGATGATATTAGTAATAGAGATGTATCTTTTATACCAACAAAAGATGGAACTAAATTATCAGCAATAGATATAATACTAGAAGCGCATCAAAATTAAGTTAAAAACAAATTAGATAAGTTGAAAATACTTCACTTAGTTTAGTTTATCTTGAAATAATAAGAAAGATACAATTTTAATAAATATTAAAAAACAATACTTAGGATTAGTAAAATGATTGAGAAAGAAAAAAGAAACCGTAGTAAAAAAATTTTAAATATATATTATAGTTATGAGAAGGCTAGATGAGGTGAAACTACTTCATCTGGCTTGTTTTATTTTCCATATAGTTACAAATGTTGGTAGAAAAATACAATAGCATAGATGTCTATAAAAATTAAGGAAATTTATATATAGGTATCAGTGAACATGTAAAAGTTTTTCATTAAAAACTAGAAATGAAAAACTTAAAAAATCTGACGCTATAGATTTAAAAGATAATTGCTCCATTGAAGAGCTAGCTAATGAATATTGTAAGTTTAATGCTATTGATAAAAATAAAAGGTTAGAAAAATAGAAATTTTAAATGGGCACTAGTATATAGTGTTAGATGCATTTCATGTACAACATTATATTTTGGTACCGTTTTTTAAAAAAATAGTACAACTTTTAAAGATATGTATTGTTATTTTTTAAATAGTATTTCCAATAGGTTTAGAGTGAATCTATGTGTAATGTGCTCTATGGACTATATTTTTAAAATATCATTATGCGTGGCTATCTGCTATTGTAATATACTCTATTCATATATATTACATACATAAGCTTATAAAATTAGTCAATATTAGTATTTGTGAATGTTTCAACTTTAAGAAAAGTACAGTAAGTAGTGTTGTTAGCACTAAATTTAGTGCCAGGTTTATACTTCGCATAGGTTAACTCAAATTCTAACTAAAAAGAGCCCCTAGTTTAAGGGATATTTTTTATTTCTCATATATTATAGCAGCTACTTTAGATGCGCCTATGCATTTAGCTATTGTGATTCTGTGATTACCATCCCCAGACTCTTTTATATAGTAACTATTCTCTATTTTCACAAGAGTTGGAAAATCATACTGTTTTGGATCTATTAACTTATTATGAAAACTAATCTTATTTTTACTATATGATTCATATGTCGTAAGCTTATTAACATATTTATCCATATATTCATACCAATTAGTTGCATCACCTGCATGCCTCAATGTACCCTTTATATCATTTATATCTATTATTTGAGGATTTAAATTGCTTTGCTTCGCATCTATAAAGTTTCCGTTAGGCTTTTCAAAAGGTAAATTTCTTATATGTTCAATATCGATTGGACTTAGTTCTAAGTACTTTATTTTATTTAGTAATCTCTCATCATCAGACAAAACCTCTGATTTAAATTCTTCTCCAAATAAACTTATTAAACTCATGATATATCCTCCATATAACGTAGTATTTACATTATACAACTTAATTGCATAAATTGTATATATCGGTGTTATTTAAAGAATATCAGATTAATAAGATTTATTTTTATTTGTAATTTTAAATTAAAGAACGTTTCTAAAAAGTCTGGATTTATGAATATTAAGGTTAGACTGAATTTTAATGAGTATTTGTACAAGATGGCTTAGCGGTAACTCTATACAGGAGATTTGAAGACATTATGCAATGTTTATACCTTTAACTTTTAAAAAGCGTTTAAAAGGTTTAATACGAAAAAACACAAACAAAATATAATGTTATAAAAATATCAGTTTTTCTATTAAACATAAATATAATATACCTGGAAGCTTTATCTCTAGGCTTTTTTAATGGTGTACCAAAATATGTACATGGATTATATAGAAAATAGTTTGAAAAAGTATTATATTAGAACTGTAGTTAATATTAAAAATTGTGAAGGAGAATATGGGAAATTATATGAGCAAAGTTAGTAACAATGTTAAGTTTTATCAGTTTCTAAAAATACTAAATATACATTCTTCAAGTTCAAGGAAGCTGCGGTAAGGTAAGAAAAGAAATAGCAGATGAAATATAACAAAATATAGAATCTTACTTACAAACAAATTTATAGTTCTGTATGTAATTTTAAACGTAGAATATGTTTTTAATCGTAGATTAACACAGATGTATAAAACTATAAAATAATTGGGGGAGGGCATGATAAAGTTAAAAATAAAATCTAAAATGATATTATCTAGTTTAGTAATAGTATCATTTATAGTAACAGGATGCCAAAGCACAAATAACACAGAAGAAAATAATAGTGAACCTACTGAGATTACAATTGAGCAAAGATATGAAGAGGTAAATAAAAATGAACTATCTTATGAAATAGAAGAGAGTAATATGAAGACATATGAGACAGAAAATAGCTTTGTAGGTACAACTCTTTTAGGTGAAATACCTAGATATGATGACAAAACATATGGACATATATTAGAAGATTTTACTTACTACTCTGAGGAAAATCCAACAGAAGTGTCTTATGAAAAAGCTTTGGAACTTGCATCTTCAGTATTGCCAGATGATATAAAAGAAGAAAGAGTTAAATATGACGAAGAAGTAGGTAAAACTTATATTGTTTATTCCTCTAGTAAAGGCAATTTTGTATTAGGATTAGTTCATGGTTTTAATGAAGACAATGTAACCCACAATAAAGATATTGTGGTAGGAATAGATTATAACAAGGAAATAGCTGAAAAGTAGTATTAGTGATTATAGTAGTTTATAAAATAGAATTTAAAGTTGTAAATGAATATTTAAAAACATAAATATGGCTAGCGTTGCTAACAACACTAGCCTTAAAATTTATAATTATTTCGCCATTTCCAATATATTAACAACATCTTCTTTATAAAGTTTTACAAACCTACCAACAGAGCCTGATCTAGTGCACTTTTCAGCCATAAGGTCGAAATTATCATAAGGAATATTTTCATCTTTTAAACTTGTAGGTACATTAATATCTTTTAAAAACTCTTCAAATTTTTCTATTCCAAGTAATGCAATTTCTTCACTATTTTTATCTTTGCCATCAACATCAAAAACATTTTTTGCAAATCTAGCAAATCTATCTACATTTTCCATATAAACGTATCTCATCCATGATGGAAGAACTATTGATAAAGTTATTCCGTGAGTTGTTCCATATAATGCTGTTATTTCATGACCTATTCTATGACTAGCCCAGTCTTCCTCTCTACCAAGACCTAAGATTCCAGAGTGGGCAATAGTTCCACTTAACATTATTTCAGCCCTTGCTTCATAGTCATTAGGATTTTGTAGTAACTTATATCCATTAGATATAACAGTTCTCATAGTTCCTTCACATAAATTATCAGTAAGCTCTACATTATTAGTGTTAGTAAAGTATCTTTCCATAACGTGAGATAAAATATCTACTATACCTGCAAAAGTTTGTTTAGTAGGTAGTGTTAAAGTAAGTTCTGGGTTTAATACTGCAAATTGAGGTCTTAGAAGATCATGTTCTAAACCTAATTTTTGAAGCGTTTCTTCATTTGTAATTATTGTAGCAGAACTACTTTCGCTTCCTGTTGCCGGAAGGGTAAGAATAACACCTAAAGGAAGTGCTCTTTGAAGTTCTATATCTTGAGTGAATAAATCCCAAACATCATTTTCATAACATACCCCAGCAGCTATTGCCTTAGCAGAATCTATAACACTTCCACCACCTACTGCCAATATATAGTCTATATTTTCATATTTGCAAATTTCTATACCTTTTTTTACTAAACTTAGCTTTGGATTTGGAGTTACACCAGAGAGTTCAACAACTTCTATATTATTATTATTATTTAATATTTCTATTATTTCATTATATAAGCCAGATTTTTTAATACTGTCTTTTCCATAGTGGAGAAGTACCTTATTTATATCTTTAGGGATATAATCTTTTATTTGTGAAACAGAGTCTTTTCCAAATAATAATTTTGTTGGATTATAATAATAAAAGTTATTCATATTAAGCCCCCTGAGTTTTAACTTTATTACAATTGTCTTTGAATATATCTACATATGTTTTTCCATCTTTTATTTTATCTCTATTTTTTATAAATGTTTTGGCACTTAATATTAAAATTCTTTCAGCTGCAATTCTTGATTCTATATCATCAATACTTGTAATATCCATAACCTTAGAATCTCCTACAGTCCTTCTAATAATTTCAAGGCCAGCACAGCCTGCAGTATCAGATAATACAGAGTCTAAATACCAATTCATATAATATTCTTCTTTTGCCATTACATCAGTTACTATTTCTTTATATAATTTTATAAACTTATCTTTGAACATTTCTATAGTATCTTCTATAGCTTTTTCAACCCAACTTGTAAATTCTTCTATGTCTTTAGAATCCCCAGTTACATAAGCATTTGCCCATGAGAAAAATAAGTTTCCTATTACATTTCCTAAATCGTATCCAATAGGTCCATAAAATGCAAACTCAGGATCTAATATTTTAGTGGAATCTTTTTTTACAAAAATAGAGCCAGAATGTAAATCACCGTGAATTAGAGCTTGGGCATTGTTCATAAAGTTATTTTTAAGCTTTCCTGCCTCTAGTACTAAGTCTTTGTCTTCATATAGCTCATTTATTACAAACTCCATATTTTCTGGTAATACAATATTTCTACCTTTATAATCTATATATGGCTCTGTAAAAACAAGATCTTCAGATATTTTACAAAGATCTTTATTTATATATCTTTTAACATTATCTTTCTTTTTGTGTGAATCCATAACGAGGTCTGTAGTTGGTAGAAGAGTGTTTACAATAAATGTAGTTATATGGTCTGCAAGATATGGGAAAGTATTTCTATTTAATAACTCTTTTCTTAAATTACCATGATCAGATATATCTTCCATTGAAAGAGCGCACATTACAGGGTCGTATTTGTATACTTTAGGAACTAGAGTAGGAGCTAATATCCCTTGCATCATTAAAACCTCTGATTCTATTCTATTTCTATCAACATCTAATGGTCGCCCTGATGCTCTAAGAACTTTATCAGCTTGTTTTATTACAACTGATTCATTAGTATCTACATCCCAAACTCTAAATACATAATTTATATTTCCATCTCCAATTTCCTTGGCTTTCAAATTGGCATTTTCATTAAATATAATTAATTTTTCCTTTGCATAAAGTATTGCATCCTCTTCTTCCATTTTGAAATGTGAGTTAAATTTAGACAAGTTATATCCCCCCTTAAACCTAATAAAACTTTTCTACAGCCGAATCAAAATATCTATGTAAATCATAAGGACTAAATATTCCTTTGTCTGTTACTACACCGCTTACTAAATGAGGAGGAGTAATATCAAAGGAAGGGTAGTATCCTTTAACTCCATCTAATGTATTTTTTATACCTCTAAACTCTAATACTTGGTTAGGATCTCTTTCCTCTATTGTAACTTGAGAAATACTTGTATAATCTTTATCTGGAATACCTGTTACAAAGTAAGGTACCTCAAAATATTTAGATACAATTGCAAGTTGAAGTGTTCCAACTTTGTTCACAATATGACCATCTAAGCAAATAGAGTCAGCAGCTGAAGTAAATACATCTATATTTTTATTTTTCATAGTAAAAGCTGGCATGTTATCAGTTATTACAGTAACATCAAATCCTTGGTCATATGCAACACTTGCAGTAAGTCTAGCACCTTGTAAATATGGTCTTGTTTCTGGACAAAATAGTTTAATATTTTTATTTTGATTTTTTGCTTCTTTTAACATCATACCTACAATTGTTTCACCAAAGCACTGAGTCATAATGTTTCCGTTATGAGGGAACATATCTACTAAATACTTTGCAACAACCCCCATTCTAGAGTAGCGATTATTCATAGAATTTACAGTATGTTCAAAAATTGCTTCATCAACTTTTTTATTATTTTCTAAAGCTAATTTTGCAACTTCTAAGCAACCATTAACTATTAGTGTCATTCTGTTTGCTGTTGTAGGTCTTGCATTTGCCAAGGTATATGCTGCATTTTTTAAATAGTCAATTTGCTCTTTATAAGATAAATTCCTACATTCATAAGCTGCCAAAGCCATACCCATACCTGCTGCAGTATAAGGGCCAGCACTTTGAGTTACCATATCTGTAATAGCCTGAGCAACTTCTATGTGGTTATTACATGTAACAAATTTAACTTCTGTAGGATATATTCTTCTATCTAGTATTCTTACTGTACCATTATCATACCAAGCTACATTTTCATATCTAAGCATAAATGCTAAGCCTTCATCAACTCTATTCATTTTTCTCCCACCTTTCTTATTTATCAAGATAGAGCTAGACATACATGATCTCTAGCTCTATAGTATTTATATCTATTTAGTTGCTTTTGCTTTTAATTTAGGGAAGTTAAATACAATTGCTAATACTCCAAAAACAAACATCAAAATCGAGTATACTGAAAATGGTACTATTTCAACAGGAGATATTTTAGCCATTCCTGCAGCTAATAATAATTGCCCACCATATGGGATTAGACCTTGAAAAGCAGAAGAGAATATATCAAGAATACTTGCTGTTCTTCTTGGATCTATATCATATTCTTCAGACATATCCTTTGCTAGTGGTCCAGCTGTAATTATAGATATTGTATTGTTAGTTGTAGCTATATCTATTAAACTTACTAGGGCAGCTATACTAAGTAGAGCACCTTTTTTACTTTTTACTTTAGATGTAACTGTTTCCAATAAATAATCGATACCGCCATAGTAATTCATAAGTCCAACTAATCCACCTACAACTATGGCAATTATAGCTAAGTCTTCCATCCAACCCATTCCTGTTTGTAATACTTTAAAAAGTCCAACCATATTAAAGTCACCCATAAAAAGACCTATTACTGCACCAGAGCCGATACCTATTCCTAAAACTAACATAACGTTTAAGCCTATTAATGCACTAACTATAATTGCTATATATGGAAGTATTCTTATTAATGAATATTCATAAGTTCCAAGTTGAGCATTTCCACCAGATTGGAATGCCAAGAATACTAGTGTAAGTATAAAAGCAGGTAAAATAATTAAACCGTTTACTTTGAATTTATCTTTTAATTCTACACCTTGAGTTCTTGTAGCTGCTATTGTTGTATCTGAAATAAAGGATAGGTTATCTCCAAACATAGCACTACCTACTACTGTTCCTAAAACTAAAGGCATACTAAGACCCGTTTGTGTTGCTATACCAACCCCTATAGGAGCAAGAGCAGTAACAGTTCCCATTGAAGTACCCATAGCAAATGATAAAATACTTCCAACTATAAATAGTCCTGGTAATATCATATTTGCCGGTAATATACTTAATCCTAAATTAACCATTGAAGTCACAGCACCCATTGAATCAGCAATTGAGTAAAATGCACCTGCTAATATGAAAATAACAACCATTAGCATAAGTGTTGATTCTCCACTAGCTTTACAAAATATATCTATTTTATCATTTAATGATGTTTTTGTTCCTTTTCTATCTAACAATAAGGCAAAAGCAGAAGAAAAAATAAATGCTAATAATAGTGGCATACTACTAAAGTCGCCTGTTATAATTCCAGTTCCCATAAACAATACTAAGAAAAACACTAAAGGTAATAATCCTATGAAACTACTTTTTTTAGTTTGATCTAGTTTACTCATTACATTACCCCCAATTATATAAATAATTTTATTCTTTTACTTGCCCATAACTTTGAAACAATCCTAGCATTTTTTCCATTTCTTTGTCTGAAAGTATTTTAGGTTCTCCTAAAGCTTTTGCTCTACAGTATATTTCTGCACAAAACTCAATTTCTTCAGCTTTGTTAAAAGCATTAGGTAAATCCTTAGCACCTGTTAATAATCCATGATTAGCTAGAAAGACACCATACCTATCTTTCATTGCTTCAAATGCATTTTCGGCAAGTTCTTGGGTTCCAAATGTTGCATATTCTGCACATCTCACGTTATTTCCACCAGATACTGCAACTAAGTAATGAACAGCAGGTAACTCCCAGTTCATACAAGATAGAGTAGTTGAGTATTTGGAGTGGACATGAACTACTGAGTTAATATCACTTCTTTTTTCATAAAAGACTTTGTGCATTGAATATTCGCTAGATGGTTTTTGTTTTCCATCAACTACATTTCCATTAAGATCCATAATTAGTATATCTTCTGGTTTAGTCTTAAAATAATCAATACCACTTGGAGTTATAGCCATTAGATTTTCATCTCTCATAAAAACACTGATATTTCCTCCAGTTCCTGTGGTCAAGTTACTTTCAATTAACTTTTTGCCATACTGGACAAGGAGTTCTCTTTCTTCTTTGAATATCAAATGTATCCCTCCTTTCTTAATAAATATGATTTAATACTATTATGTCAGTAACTAAATATTGTGTATTTTTTAACTATAATGTCATTATTAAAGTATGATGAAAATTGTATAAATATACTAAAATAATATGTAGTAATATTAATACAAACTAGCAGATAAGTTACTTTTTTAAACATATAAAACACTTAGATAAGCAAGTAAGAGCAAAGGTATATCTTTGAAAAAGGAAGATGGAGAGTTTAAAATAGGAAATGATTTTGTACAGGTAAGCAATAAGAATAATATTAGATTTAATAACGAGATTAGACGTTTAGATAAGTTAAGAGAACATATAAATAAAATATGATATAAGATGTATAACAACACCCACCATGCCTCTTAACAATGCGCACCAGGGTGGGTCTTTAAAATACATCGAACCAATGATAGCCATTATATAAATGTTATAGAGTGTCAGTTATCTATTCAGTTAGAGATGGAGGAGTTTTATTCAAAAATATACCAGAACAAGTTGAGACAGATAACTTATTTTTAAGATAAAATATCCAAGATAGAGGAATTCTTATATGTTATAATTATAAGGATAACTTTATTTTGGAAAGGAAACTTGCGGTTTATGATAAGCTGTCATGATTTATTAAGCCTTAATAGTTTTAGAAATATTAATTTAGTAGCTGGAAAAAGATGATAAATAATAAATTGCTGAGGAGGAATATAAATGACTTTAATGAAAAGTATGACATGGTATGAGTTTAATGAAAGAAAAGATAAAGATGTAGTAATATTACCGATAGGATCTGTAGAGCAACATGGGCCACACTTACCACTTTATACAGATACAATAATATCAGAAGGATTTTCTAAGCTTCTAGCAGATAGAGTAAATGGTATAGTAATGCCGTCTATAAACTATGGATATAAATCTCAGCCAGCATCTGGAGGAGGACCATTATTCCCAGGTACAATAGATTTAAATGGAGCAACACTAATAGCATTAGTAAAAGATATTATAGAAGAACTGATAAGAGATGGTGTTAAGAAGATAGTTTTAATAAATTCTCACTTTGAAAATCAAGCATTCTTATTAGAAGCAATAGACTTAGTAAGTAGAATTATGCCAGAAGGAACAAAAATTGTAATGATGAGTTGGTGGGACTTAATAACTCAAAAAACTATTGATAAAGTATTTGATGAAGTTGAATTCCCAGGATGGGCGCTAGAACATGCTGCTATTACAGAAACATCTTTAATGCTAAAGTTTGATCCAGAAACTGTTCATATGGATAGATTAATAGATGAAAAAATAGAAGAAGTTCCGACTTATCAAGTGTATCCAATACCAACTGATTTAGTACCAAAGTCAGGACTTTTATCAATAGGTAAAACTAGTTCTAAAGAAAAAGGTGACTTAATAGTAGAAGAAGCTTTAGAAGGAATGGTAAAAATATTTAATAAGGAATTTGGGATGTAAATTGAATTTAAATTATAAAGTAATTATAGACCTATTATATTTCGTGCTCCTTTGAGGCAGTAACGGAGAACCGTATCATAAATAACGGAGCTAGCACTTGTATAATTTAGTGAGCTATAGATTTTAATTTACAAATAACCCCCTTAAAATTGACAAATCTGTCAATTCTAAGGGGGTTATTTATTAGTCTTTGTCAAAATGATTAGCATAAATCATCTTTCTAAATTTACGCATGCTCATTTTCCTAACTGTCTTATCTTCAATAGGTAAAACATAATCAGCACAGTTAACTATAAAATGATAATCATGAGAAATCATTAATATAGTACATCTATAAATACAAAAAAACAAATTATTTTTTATGTTTATCTTGCTCATATACTAGAGTAGTAAACATGCCACCTGCTCCATCAGTAAGGTTATTAGACATATGATGTGAGATATGGCAATGAATAGGCCAAATTCCTGGATTTTCTGCTTTAAATAGTACATCCCATGTTTCACCGGTAGCTACTAAAACTGTATTTTTCAATAATCTATTATTAGGAGAAATAGGATTACCATCGGATTTTTCTAACCAAAATTGATGTCCATGAAGGTGCATAGGATGATGGTCTACTTGTATAGCTCCAAATCTTAGTCGTACAATATCACCATATTCAATAGGCAGAGGTTTTGTAGAGGGAAAACTCTTACCATTTATAGTAAACATATTAAAATCCATTGTAAAGGGATTGAGATCATATTGACCAGGTTCTACTTTTTCTCCTTTTTTTAAACCAACGAGACTCCATTCCTGCATTAGAAGTAAATAATCCTTATTAGCACTTCTTTCATGTGGATCTAGAATTATAAAGCCACCTAGTAACCCTAGCATATCTTGCTTTGCTACATTAACATGAGAATGATACATATGGGTTCCAGGTGCATTAGTTATTCTAAAGTGATAATCAAAATAATGACCTGGTTCAATTCTAGGTGAAGGTTCCACATCTGGGACACCATCCATTACATTAGGAACATTAAGTCCATGCCAGTGAATACTTGTAGCTTCAGGAAGATGATTATATACCCTTATATTAACATAATCACCAGGATATACTTGTATTGTTGGGCCGGGTATACTTCCGTTATAACCCCAACCTTTTATAAAAACTCCAGGAAGGATTTCTTGATTTACTGGTTGTGCTACTAGTTCAAAATATTTTATACCATTATTGATAGTATATTTTAGAGATGGTATATCAGGGGTAACAAGCATAAAAAAACACCTTCTTATAAATTGTTGAATTTTAAAATCTATTATATGATATGTAAATCTATTTTTTTGGTTACTAAAATCAGGCATGATAAATTTGAACGTTCAGCTATAGAAGGAAGCAAGTCTTATAGACAATATTATAAACTTAAAAATAAAGTCGGTATTTCTGTTGATATTAGAACGGTTGATCCAAAGACTAATAATAGTTGTAATGATTGCAAGCTCCAGATTTAATACTATATTTTAAAATTATGTTTAGACATAAAATGCCCGGGTATATATAGATTATAAGTTAGTAATAGTAACTATTACTGTTTATAAAAACTTAAATATAAAATTAAAATATTATAAACATAAATTAGGAGGAGAATAATTATGAAAAAATTTGTTTGTACAGTATGTGGATACATACATGAAGGAGAAATTGCACCAGAAACTTGTCCTGTATGTAAAGTAGGAGCTGAGAAGTTTAATGAAGTAACAGGAGAAATGGTATGGGCGGATGAGCATAGAATAGGTGTAGCTAAAGGTGTTGATGAAGAAATAATAGAAGGATTAAGAGCTAACTTTATAGGAGAATGTACAGAAGTTGGAATGTACTTAGCTATGTCTAGACAAGCAGACAGAGATGGATTACCTGAAGTTGCTGAAGCTTATAAGAGAATAGCTTTTGAAGAAGCAGAACATGCTGCTAAGTTTGCTGAATTATTAGGTGAAGTAGTAGTAGCTGATACTAAAGAAAACTTAAAAGCAAGAGTTGATGCAGAATATGGGGCAACAGATGGTAAAAAGAAATTAGCTACTCGTGCTAAAGAATTAGGATTAGATGCAATACATGATACTGTTCATGAAATGTGTAAAGATGAAGCTAGACATGGTAGGGCATTCTTAGGATTATTAGAAAGATATTTTACAAAGTAAATTAAATAAAACTGTAGATAGATTTGTATAAAAACAAATTTATCTACAGTTTTTTTATTTATCTATATAAATAAAATTTATTCTACATGAGATAGTTCTTTTTTATGTGATTGTTTATAATAATCATCTCCCCAACTGCACATCATACTAAGGATAGGCATTAAACTTTGGCCTAAGTCAGTTAATGAATATTCAACCTTTGGAGGAACCTGAGGATAAACTTTTCTATTAATTAAATTATCTGCCTCTAATTCTCTTAACTGTTGAGTTAGCATCTTTTGAGTTACTTGAGGAAGCTGTTTTTTTAATTCATTAAATCGATGTGTTCCATCTTTGCCTAGATGCCAAATAATAAGAGGCTTCCACTTTCCACCGATTAAATCTATTGTAATTTCAAAGGTACATGTATAAGTTTTATTTTTAAGTTCTAAATCATGGCAACTAGATCCCATAGCTGTCTCCTTTCCATAGTATCCTTTTGGGTACTATAGCACAAAATAGTGCGTACTTGCTAATATTAAACTTAATTTTTATAATTGTAACATGGTTTAAAAAATATATCAATATTGTATTAAACTAGGAGGATACAAATGGATGCAATATTTAATAGAAAGAGTATAAGAAAGTACAAGGATATAGAAGTAAATAATGAGATAGTTGAAGAATTATTAAAAGCAGCTATGGCAGCACCTTCTGCTGGAAATGAACAACCTTGGGAATTTATAATTTTAAGAGACAAAGAGATTATGACAAAAATAACTGAAATACATCAATATGCAAAAATGCTACCAAGTGCAGATGTTGCAATTGTAGTTTGTGGAGATGTAGATAAAGAAAAGTATAAAGGATATTGGGTTCAAGATTGTTCAGCTGCTACCGAAAACATATTAATAGCTGCTGAAGATAAAGGACTAGGTGCTGTATGGCTAGGGGTTTACCCAATTGAAGATAGAGTAAATGCAGTAAAGGAATTATTAAATTTACCATCTAGTGTAATTCCTTTATCAATAATACCTGTTGGATATCCAGATGAGGATAGAAAACCAGGAGATAGATTTGATAAAAGTAGAATACATTATGATAGATGGTAATTAAAAATATAAAATTTAAATAATTTATTAATAATATTGGAGGAGAAATACATGAAAGTTGTTGCATTTAATGGAAGTCCTAAAAAAGAAGGTAATACGTATCATGCTATAAAATTGGTAGCAGATGAATTAGAAAAAGAAGGCATAGAAGTTGAAATTATACATGTAGGAAATAAATCTGTAAAAGGCTGTCTTGCATGTGGTTATTGTGCGAGAAATAAAGAGGATAAATGTATAACTGATAATGATGAAGTAAATGAATGGATACAAAAAATGAAAGAGGCAGATGGTATATTACTAGGTTCTCCAGTTCATTATTCAGCTATAGCTGGAACTATGAAGTCATTTTTAGATAGAGCATTTTATGTTGCAAGTTCTGGTATTTTTAAGAATAAGGTAGGAGCATCTGTTGTTGCTGTTAGACGTTCAGGAGGGGTTACTACTTTTAATCAATTAAATAACTATATTAATTATTCTGAAATGCTTATGCCAAGTTCAAATTACTGGAATGTAATACATGGAACAAAACCAGGTGATGCATTAGAAGATGAAGAAGGAAAACAAATAATGAGAGTACTTGGAAAAAACATGGCATACTTATTGAAATTAGTAGAAAACGGAAAAGGAACTGTTGAAGAACCAGAAAAAGAAAAGAAAGTATTTACAAACTTTATTAGATAATTATATAAAAAAATTATTCACAAAACTAAGGCTAGTGTTATAAGTATAACCTAGCCTATAATATCACTACTTAAAACAAAATACTAATGCAATATTTACACAAATCTATTTACAGACTCTATTCTAGGGAGCCCTTTTTATTAATAACATAAATATAATCTCTAAAATCATCTAAATGATTTTCTAAAATATTCTTTAGTATGTCTGTATCTACTGCTTGATAATTGTGAACAGCTATATTTCTAAATCCGATCATAGACTTTAGTTTCTTGCCTAATTTATCATCAATAATATTATTATCAATTAAGGCATCAAATGCATCTCTACTACTTTGTGGTATTCCTAATTTTTTTTCTGAAACTATATGCATAGCCAAATCAATAGAAGCTTCACAAGCCCTTTGGATATTTAAAATTATTGAATCTTGTTTTGTATAATTTTTTAAATTGTTAAAATCATTATCGTACTCTTCATTTATCCTATGTAGACATCTTTCTATTATAGCTATTTTATTATATATAACATCATTTCCCATATATGCTTCCATCCTCTCTAATCTTATCGAGTATAACCTTTCTCTCTTCATTAAGAAGGGCATATTCCTTAAGTACTCTTATTTCAAAGTTCATTCTTATGTTTTCATCGATACAGTATATTTTCTCGCCAGTTCCAACTATTTGGGCCTTAAATACGCTGGAAGCATCCTTTAAATTTATTAAATCAACATCTCTATTAAATATGTCTGCTATTTTACTAGATAAAATAAAGCGCTCGTAATTTGATATCTGCAAGTCTGTTAAAAAAGCAATATCTATGTCGCTATCTTCTCTTAATTCTCCTCTTGCTGCTGATCCAAATAAATATATTATTTGAGGGTTAAGGTTTTCTACTAATATATTAATAGCTTTTTTAAATAAATTTTCATTTAACATAAATTCATCTCCAAATTACGTAGTATATGACTTCTAATATATATTTTACTATATTAGTTTTAATAAAACTACATTTTCCATATATAAACCGAGGAAATTGATCCTAGGTTTATGTTTTATAAAAATAGATAAAACTGCAAATAATAGTATAAGTAGACAACAAAAAATATAAGATGTATACTAAAATGTGAGTCTTTATACAGTATACATGAAGACAACTGTCTTTATATAGATAAATAAATAAAAATCAAAAGGAGAATACCATTGTTATTTGAAAATTTAAATATAATTAAGCCAATACAAAAGGCTTTAAAAACTGAAGGATATACTAACGCTACACCTATACAATCAAAAGCTATTCCACCATTACTTGAAGGAATGGATTTATTAGGGTGTGCTCAAACAGGCACTGGAAAGACAGCAGCATTTGCTATACCAATATTACAAGGTCTTTCAAATGAGCCAAAGAACTTAAGAGGAAAAAGACCAGTAAAAGCATTAATACTAGCTCCAACAAGAGAACTTGCAATTCAAATAGGAGATAGTTTTGAATCTTATGGAAGACATCTAAATCTTAGAACTTTAGTTATATTTGGTGGGGTATCTCAAAATCCTCAGACACAAGCGCTAGATAAAGGAGTTGATATTTTAGTTGCAACTCCAGGTAGATTACTTGACTTAATAAACCAAAAATATGTTTCATTAAGTAATATAAAATACTTTGTACTTGATGAAGCAGATCATATGCTTGATATGGGAATGCTTCCAGATGTAAGAAGAATAATGAACCATATTCCAGATAAGAGACAAACAATGTTTTTCTCTGCTACTATGCCTGCTGAAATTGCAAAACTTGCAGATGATCTACTTACAAAGCCAGTAAAAATAGAGATAACACCTGTATCTTCTACTGTTGATATAATAAAACAATCAGTTTATTATGTGAATAGAAGTAATAAGGTTCGCTTGTTAATTCATTTATTAAAAGATATATCTATAGATTCTGCATTAGTTTTCTCTAGAACAAAGCATGGAGCAAATGATATAGTAAGAGCTTTAGAAATTGCTGGAATTGAAGCTCAAGCAATTCATGGGAATAAATCACAAAATGCAAGACAGCTAGCTTTAAATAATTTTAAAGAAAGAAAGATAAGAATATTAGTTGCAACAGATATTGCAGCTCGTGGAATAGATATAGATGAATTATCATATGTAATCAATTTCAATTTACCAGAAGTTCCAGAAACCTATGTTCATAGAATAGGTCGTACTGGAAGAGCTGGTCATGAAGGAGTAGCTATTTCTTTTTGCACAGAAGAAGAAAAGCCTCTACTAGAAGAAATTGAAAAGTTAATATCAAAATCAATAACTGTAGTTGGAGATCATCCATATCCATTAGTAGATATGCCTGAGGAGTTAAAAAAAGCAGCACCAAAACGTAGACCTTCAACTCCAAGAACTTCAACACCAAAGACTACTTCGACTAATAAAAAAGACAAAGAAAAAGGTTCATCAAAAAGTAATGAAGCAAAAACTGATAAGACTAGTGAATTAAAAACAGCACCTAAAAGAAAGCCTTCAACTCCAAAATCTGCTTCTCCTAATAGGAAAGGTAGAGAAAAAGCTTCATCAAAGAATAATGAAACAAAAACAGGTTCAAATAGAAATTACTCTAGAAAAAAGAAAAAAGGAAATTAATAGTTTTATATACAAATAGCCGACTAAGTGATAGTCGGCTATTTGTATGTTATTTATTATAATATAGGATCATAAAAACTTTTGCAGGTTCACTACTTTCATTAATATAGGCATGTGGGTGATCAGCTTCAAACTTTATAGAATCTCCTTGGGATAGTTCATATACATCGTCTTTAATACGGACCTTCAAAGATCCAGAAGCTACAAGAGAATATTCTTCAACGCCTTTGTAGTGGGGCTCTGATTCATGGACACTTCCAGGTTTGTATTCATTTAAATAAATTTCAAAGTTTTTTTCATCGTCATATTCAAACAATGTAGAAGCTCTATAGAAATTGGTATCTACAATAGGATTAAGAGACTTGTTGTAGACAACTGATACAGGGGGCTTTTTTTCTTTTACAAGGACTCCAAAAGCTACCTTTAACCCGTTGGCAATTTTCCACAAAACTGTAATTGTTGGATTTGTGACGCCTCTTTCAATTTCACCTAACATGCTTTTACTCACACCTGTTAAATCAGATAAATCTTGTAGTGTAAGATTTCGTTCCTTTCTAATAGCATTTAAATTTTGACCTACTATATATTTAATATCTTCCATAAAAACCTCCGTATGGTATATTGTAAGTAAATGCGGCATAGCGTATAATGTATGGTATATTGTATTTATTTACATTATAATATATTTCTTAGAAGTTGAATAGTATAAAGAGAGGGTGGAGATATGACTAACAATGAAACAAAACAATTAAAAAGTTCATTATCTATAATAGATGGAGTGAAAGATAGTATTCCAATTTCATTTGGATATATTCCTGTTGCCATTACATTTGGACTCCTTGCAAAATCATATGATATCCCAAATATCATAATAGTTATGATGTCGGCAGTTATTTATGCAGGTAGCAGTCAGTTTATGGGAATAAAGCTAATTTCACTAGGAACCCCATATCCAGAAATTATATTAACAACTTTCATGATTAATATAAGGAATCTTTTAATATCTTCAGCAATGTCTATTAAAACAGAAGAAGATCTTTCAAAAAATAAAAGAGCTATAATTGGATATACAGTTACTGATGAAACATTTGCTATATTATCATCTATTGATGAAGAAAAAGTTGGATTTTCTTATCTTTTAGGATTACAGGGTTTTTTATTTATATCCTTTAATATTGGAACATTCCTTGGTGTTTATGTGGTATCAAGTATAAATCCAGAACTTATGAATAGCTTAGGGATTTCCATATATGCTATGTTCATAAGTATATTGCTACCTTCTATTAAAAAATCAAGAAAAATAGCTTTAATCTGCCTAGTATCAATAGCAATTTCTATATGTATTACATATATACCTTTTAAGATTTCAACAGGCTGGGTTATGATTGTTACAGCACTTGTAGCATCGTCAATAGGGGGATACTTACATACCAAGGAGGTAAATAAAGATGAATAATTTATACTTACTTGTATTGTTAATGGGAGTTGTAACATTTATTCCAAGAATAATTCCTATATTATGGTTTGGTGATTTAAAACTTAATAAGTTCTTTGAAGGATTTTTTTATTATTTGCCATATACAATGTTAAGTGCATTGATTTTTCCTGGTGTATTTAGTGCCAGTGGAGATTTTAAACATTCTATAATCGGAGCAACAACAGCAATAATACTTTCCTTTATTAATTTAAATTCTACATTTGTGGTATTTGGTACTGTAGGTGTAGTATATCTTAGCCAAATTTTCTTCTAAAACCAAGGTTGTATCTAAAAAGATACAACTTTTTTTATTTTTTTTCAAAAACCCCTTATAAATTGGTAAAAAGTAGTATATAATACTAATATAGAACATATGTTCTATAGAGAAGAAATAAAGACTATTTAAAAAGGTGATGTTATATGGGTAGACTAATTTTTCATATAGACGTTAATAGTGCATACCTAAGTTGGGAGGCAGCATATAGAATTCAACAAGGTGATCAAGTGGACCTTAGAAATATACCTTCTGTAGTCGGGGGAGATGAATTAAGTCGACATGGTATAGTACTGGCAAAATCAATTCCTGCTAAGAAGTACAATATTATAACTGGTGAAACTTTATACAATGCTAGAAGTAAGTGTCCAAATCTAACTATTGTGCCGCCAAGTTATTGGTTATATACCCAATGTAGTTCGGCAATGCACGAAATACTAATGGAGTATACACCACAAATTCAAAGATTTAGTATAGATGAGAGTTTTTTAGATTTTTCCAATATGGAGCATTTATATCCAGACTATATGAAGTTAGCACAAACTATAAAAGATAGAATTAAAAATGAATTAGGTTTTACTGTAAACATAGGAATATCAAATAATAAGTTACTTGCAAAAGTTGCATCTGACTTTACAAAACCAGATAAAATACATACGTTATTTCCAAATGAGATAAAAGAAAAGATGTGGCCACTTCCAGTTGAAGAACTATTCATGGTAGGTAGAGCTACAGCGCCAAAATTACATAAGCTAAATATCCACACCATAGGAGATTTGGCAAACTATGATATAAATGTTTTAAGAAGTATTCTAAAAAGCCACGGTCAATTAATACATAACTATGCAAATGGTATAGATAATTCAGAAGTTAGAAAAAGCAATTATATTGGAATGAAAAGTATAGGAAATTCAACAACTATAGCATTTGATGTAGATGATAGGGAAACAGCGCATAAGGTTTTGTTATCTTTGTGTGAAACAGTTGGCATGAGATTGAGAGATTCTAAAAACTGTTGCAATGTAGTGTCAGTGAGCATAAGAGGTAATGATTTAATATCATATTCTCGCCAAAAGAAACTAAGTACAGCTACAGATTCTACAAGAAAAATATATGAAGAAGTTATTTGTTTATTTGATAATGCATGGAAAAATAATAAAATAAGGCATTTAGGAGTAAGTGTAACTGATTTTTGTACAAATGATTTTTTTCAGTATTCTTTGTTAGATACCTTTGACTATGATAAAGATAATAAGTTAAATAAGGTAATTGATAATATAAGGTTAAAGCATGGACATAAATCCATTTTTAGGTCGTGTTTTCTACATTCAGGTCTGAGCTCTATGACTGGTGGTTCAAAAGATGAAGACCATCCTTTGATGAGTTCTATGTTATAAAAGAAAAGGGGAGTAATTATGAAAGTTATTGCAAAGCCAATCGAAATGATAGCATATACTAATAAAACTGGTGATATAAAACCATTGAAATTTAGAATAGAAGGAGAAGATAATACTGGAAAGGTAGTGAAAGTAGATAACGTTATTATTAAAGAACATGAAAAGCTAGCAGGTAATTCAATGTTAGTATACAAATGCCAAAGTGTAATTGACAATGTAATGAAGCAGTTTGAAATAAAGTATGACCTTAGGACTTGTAAATGGATATTATACAAAATTTAGATAAAAGCCTTCTATAATAATTTAACTATGGAAGGCTTTCTTAATTTTATGAACTTTGCTTTTTCTTAAATAAAATTGCACGGTCCCATATAATATCAAATAAGGCAGGGCCAACTAAAGTATCTTTATCAACATAAATCCTAAAAGCTATAAAAGCGTCTTCGTTGTTGTCAACACCGAATGCTTTTCCAGATGGATTTCCAGTACTATATGGTACTACAATTCCATCATCATCAGCCTTTCTTGTAAACTTAGATACATAATAGTATTTTTGGTTTTTATAACCTTCAGGGAAATACTCAGCTGCAGAATTTTGGAACTGTAGAGAAATCTGTGCTACAGCAACTCCATTAAAAAGCTCATATCCGTAGAAACTAGCGTTATTAAATACTACTTTTCCCGTTTGTACATGGTTAACCCCATATAATATAACAAAATCATCATCAGAATTTAATTGGAAAATTTCTGTTTTAACATAATTTGCATCTCTGTTATCTCCAACACTATCAAAATCTAATACTGTTGACTCATAGTTATCAGGTACCCACATATTTTTATTAAGATCTAAATTAAGCTCTACATAATCGTATTCTTCACTTTTATATTTATTAATTATCTCATTTCTTAGATAAGCAAGCTCATTCCTTGCATTTTGAAGAATTTTAAATTCAGTAATGCCTGTTTCTCTAGGCTTAAGAGCTGGTACTGGCCAAGGCTTCAAATTAGTCACAGGGCGTCTTGGGGTAATGCGAAGAACCTTGAAGTATTTTCTAAGATCATCAAGATATTGGGATCCCATATTTTGATCTTGCCAAACTATAGCCCTCATAACAAACATAAAGGTATCCCTACCTTTTTCAAGACCCATATTAACAAGACCCATAGGGATGTTGTCATCATTCATAATATCTGGACTAAAACCAGATACATTAAGGGCGTCACGCATTTGTTTATTTATTCCTTTGTCTGCAGTACTAATAATAATAGTATTGCTTAAAAAAGAATTTCCATATGTTCCTTTTGGAGTATTAGAAGTCCATATATTAAAATTATTCAATTGGTCTCCCAAACTGTTAAAAAGCCTATGATATTCACCAGTATATTCATCTCCTATCATAATAGCTTTGCTAGCTACTGTAGTATCTTTAGTGTATTCTTTTTGTGGTTGATTTTGGGCAAATCCAATATAACTTCTAAAACCAAAGTAACATGTCGGTGGAGGCGTCTTTCCAATTAATACAATAGCCTCATCAGGGCGTAGTTTATAGGTAAGCCCAGGTATTCCATAAGTTATATTGGCTGGATAATTATTCGGGTTATTAGGATTGTATCCTACTGGAGGTCTCTGTCCTTTTGCTGGATCTTGGTTTGGAGCTGGTGGAAGCATACACATTGCATATGGAGCACCTGCGTGATTTCCAACACAATCTTCAAATAAACCCATACTACATAGCTTTAGTATGTCAAAATATCTTAATTCTCCTTCTTGAACAATAAAGCCTCTGTTATTAAGTGTAGATATAAAATCATTTATATTTCCAGTTTTATTATTAACTGGGAAATGCTGTGGTGTATACATTGGTGGGTTATAATAGGGAAATGGTTTGTAAAAGTTATACATATTATTCATTCCTTTCATAGGAGTATATATTTAAAAAATAATCTTTCATAATAATTTGATTTAAAATAGAAAGTTGCTTATATTAGTTTCTAATCCTCTTCGGCAGCTAGTGCATCTGCTTTAGTATTGTGAACTGTACCACGTGGATGTTCAGGTGGTGCATAAATAGCATATACTTTAAGTGGTGTATTACCAGTATTTATTATGTTGTGCCACTTACCAGCAGGTATCATAATGGCAAAGTTATCGGATAGTCTTTTCTGATAGTTTAATCTATCTCTTCTATCACCCATTTGAACAATTCCTTGACCTGCTTCTACACGTATAAATTGATCGCCATCAGGATGAACTTCTAAACCTATATCATCTCCAACAGCTATGCTCATTAATGTAACTTGTAAATTTTCTCCTGTCCATAAAGCAGTACGGAATGTATTGTTTTTTATAGTAGCATCTTCAATATTAACTACAAATGGATCTGGTCCATAATCTTCAAACTGAGAAAATGGGCCTGGGTTAAACATTGTTGGGTAAAGCCAGTAAGGATATTGATAAAATTCATACATATTTTGCATGTTAAACATTGGTGCATTAAAGTAATAAGGGGATGGACATTGAGATTGCTTATAGTAATTATTCATATTATTCAATCCTTTCATATAGAGTCTTTCAGGATTATAATATGATATATTTTTTGCAAATGTGATTTTATTTAAAAGAATATTATAATATCACAGATTAATAGGCTATGGTATATACTGAAATTGTAATATAATAGTAATAAAGGGGTGATAAAGTGAAAAAAGCTTTTAGAAGTATTATTATATTTTTATTTGCATTTGCCATGATAACTTGTTTTCCAAAGAATGTAAATGCAGAAGAAGACTTAGAAATACCAAAATGGATTGTAGACGCAAATCTTCTTGAAACTGGAGATTTAAATATTGAAGAAGATATTACCTTTAAATTTAATGATGAATTCAATGGAGTATTCAGGGAAATTGTACTTGATAAAACTTCAGGAATATCAGATATCAACGTTCAAGAAATTGTAGGATCTAAAAGTAGGGAATATGCACATGTTAGGGATGCCAACAAAGGAGATTCAGATGTATTCTTAACAAAAGAAGAAGATGGAAAAATAATTATTCAGATATTTTCTCCTTCAGAAGATATACAAAAGACATTTAGAATAAGTTATTTAGTAAAAGATGTAGCTATAAAATACAATGACATAGGAGAGTTATATTATAAGTTTTTGGGAGATGAAAATGAAACACCAATAGGAACTTTTAAAGTAAATATTAAACTTCCTCAATCTGATAACAATAATATAGTAAAGGTTTTTGCCCATGGACCATTAAATGGAGAAATCAATAAAGAAAACAATAATATTTACTCACTGTATGTAGAAGATGTACCTTCAAATACTTTTATAGAAGGAAGAGTACTTTTTCCAAGAGAGTTCATTCCTTTATCAAATAATGTTAAAAATATAAACAATTATTCTAATATAATAGATGAAGAAGAAGCTTTTCAAAAAAAGATAATAGAAGATAAAATAAGAAATGCAAAAATTAAAGGTGTATTAGAGCAAATTTCTATTTGGGGTCCTAGTATTGGATTTGTGATATTTCTTATTTTCCTAGCTATATTTAGAAGAAAAAATACCTATGAAAATGAAGAATATATGAGCATTCCTGAGGACTGTACACCTGTTGTAGCATCTTATTTAACAGGAACTATCATAAGTAATAATACAATATTTGCAACTATATTAGACCTTTTTAGAAAGGGATACTTAAAGATAAGTGATGAAGAAGGCAAAAAATATCAAAATTCAGCCAATCAAAACTTTGTTATAACTAAACTAAAAAAAGAAGATTACTCATTGTTAAACCATGAAAAATATTTTATGAATTGGATGTTTAACGAAATGGGTAATGGAAATTCTGTAAGTACTAAGAATATAGAAAACTTCGGTAAAAATAGAAGTACTAAATTTGTAAACTTGTATAATGGGTGGAAAAGTAAAGTAAAAGAAGATTCCTTACTTAAAGGATATTATGACAAAAGCAAGACAAAATATGGAGTATTTTTCATAATAACATCAATTATATTTTTCATATTAAGTATATTCACTTTGGTTTATGAAAGTTTATTTGGAATAGCAAGTATGGCTATTTCTATGATCTTCCTTATATATGGAATCTCGTTGTTATTTAGACTTTCAGACTATGGATACATCCAGCGTAAGAAGTGGATTAGCTTTAAGAAGTATATGAAAAAAAATAATAATGACTTAACTAAAGAAGATGTAATAAAGCATTCTTCAGACCCATCTTTAATTTATGCATTAAGTTTAGATGCAGGAAAAAAGATAGATGAATTAAGTTATAAAGATAATAACTCTAATCAATTATACTCTCATAATGGTTGGTTAATATGGTATATCTTATTTATGAATAACGATAACAATGCTTTTAATAAAAGTATGAATAGCTCATTTGGAACCACAGGTTCATACTCTTCTGGAGGAGGCGGATTCTCCGGAGGTGGAGGAGGAGGCGCTGGCGGTGGCGGCGCAGGTGGCTTCTAGATAAATAAACGCAATCAAAATCACACAGGTTTTGGTTGCATTTTTTTGTTTAAATAATATTGACACTGCCACTACTTGGTGATACTATATAGTAGTACTAAGTAATACTGAATACAAGTAGTACTAGATACTGAAGAGGTGAATCATTTGGAAAATATAACAGAAATGTTAAAAGGTGTACTGGAAGGCTGTGTTCTTGAAATCATTAGTAAAGAAGAAACATATGGTTACGAGATTACTAAGAGGCTAAATGAGCTGGGATTTACAGATGTTGTAGATGGAACAGTTTATACCATCCTGGTACGACTTGAGAAAAATAAATTGGTAGAAATTACAAAAAAGAAATCAGATATGGGACCGCCACGAAAGTTTTTCACCCTTAATGATGCAGGGCGTGAGGAATTGAAGAAATTCTGGGAAAAATGGGAATTTATATCATCAAAAATTAACGAGTTAAAGGAGAAAAAATAATGAATTTTTGGGAAAAAATTACAGGTAGTGATATGACTAAAGAAATGAAAACTTTTGAATCGCGAGCCAAAAAGCTGCCAGCTGATTATCAAGCAGCATGGGAAAAAATTAAAGCAAATCTTTGGCCGCACTCAGACTTCACCGGTCGCAACCTAATGCCAATCTTAGAAGGTGTCCTTGGTATGCTCGAAGAAACAGCGGCCAATGGTCAAAGTATACAAGAGGTTTTGGGTGAAGATATAAAAGGATTCTGTTCAGCCCTAGTTGGCGAGGAAGGGTCAAAATCTTTTCGCGACAAGTGGCGCGAGCAACTTAACAATAATATCGCTAAAAAATTAGGTAAATAGGAGGATAAAATGAGAATACAAGATATTATCGAAGGCAAAAAAGAGTGGAAAGCGCATATGGCACGTGTCAAAGCGCTTCCGAAGGATTATCAGATTGTTTATAAAGAGATTCAAAAATATCTTTTTAAGGTGGGTCCTGTTGAGCTAACCGACGGGATAGGTTTACTCTCGGGGATTGTAGATCTTTTTGAAGAAAGTGCAGCTGTGGGGAAAGGTGTGCTAGAAGTGACAGGCAGTGACGTAGCAGCTTTCTGTGACGATTTAATCAAAGATTCAAAAACTTACGCTGACATCTATCAAGAATCTGCTGACCAAGAAGTCAACAAGGCCATGAAAAAGGTTAAAGACAAATCAAGTAAAAGGTAAACAACAAAAACATAAAGTAAGGGGATGGTAGAGTGTGTAAATACGAGTGGATATTATGTCCAATCTGTAGCAACAAAACACGGGTAAAGATAGGTGTTGATACGGTACTTGAAAACTTCCCGCTATTTTGTCCTAAGTGTAAACAGGAAACCATAATCAATGTAAAACAACTGAATATATCAATTATCAAAGAGCCAGACGCTAAGACGCAGAGCCGATAACCGTGAGTAAAATCACAGTTGTCGGCTCTTTCTTTTTTGAGTAAGGTTACTATATTGTAGAGGAGGAGAAGAAAATGAATAAAAATATCATACAAGTAAAAAGTGTAAAGAAATCATACAAAGATGTAGAGGTACTCAAAGGAGTAGATTTTGAAGTAGAGCAAGGCGGTATCTTTGCTTTACTAGGTTCCAATGGAGCAGGCAAAACAACAATGATTAAAATCATGGCTACTTTACTTAAAGCAGATGCTGGAAGTGTTGTGATTAATGGTTTTGATGTTGAAAAAAATCCAGGGGAGATTAGAAGTTCTATTAGTCTTACTGGTCAGTTTGCTGCTATTGATGAAATTTTGACTGGACGTGAAAATCTTCAAATGATAGCAAAACTTAGACATCTTAAAAATCCAAATAAAGTAGCAGATGAGTTAATTAATCGTTTTGGAATGGATGATGCTGCTAACAGGAGAGTTGGTACTTACTCTGGAGGTATGAAGAGAAGAATTGATATTGCAATGAGCCTTGTAGGAAATCCAAAGATTATTTTCCTAGATGAGCCAACAACAGGTCTAGATCCAGAGGCACGTATAGAAGTTTGGAATATTGTAAAAGAGCTATCAACAGCTGGAACTACGGTGTTCTTGACGACTCAATATTTAGAGGAAGCAGAACAACTTGCAGATAAAATAGCTATTCTTCATGGAGGGAAAATTATTGCTCTAGACACATTAGAAGGATTGAAAAAATTATTCCCACCTGCAAAAGTTGAATATGTTGAAAAACAACCTACATTAGAAGAAATATTTCTAACAATTATTGGGAAAGGGGAGGAGAAATAAATGGAATCTACAAATAAATATTTTTTCAAAGATATGATTGTTATGTTTGAACGTTCTATGCGTCACATTTTTAGAAGTATGGATACAATTATTACAGTTAGTATCACACCAATTGCGATGATGTTATTATTCGTTTATGTATTTGGTGGTGCAATAGAAACAGGTACAGAAAATTATGTTAATTATTTATTACCAGGTATAATGTTAATGACTATTGGTAGTGGGATTGCATATGTGGCTTATCGTTTGTTTATGGATAAAGAACGTGGTATCTTTGAACGTTTTCACTCTATGCCTATTGCTCGTTCTACAGTATTGTGGGGGCATGTATTAACTTCATTAATTTCTAATGGAATTTCTGTAGTAGTGATTATACTTGTTGCATTATTAATGGGCTTCCGTTCTTCAGCGGGAATCTTAGAATGGTTAGCGGTATTTGGAATTCTTGGGATTTTTACACTTGCTTTAACTTGGATTGCTGTAATAGCTGGTCTTGTAGCTAAAACACCAGATGGTGCAGGGGCATTTTCTTATCCAATAATATTTTTACCGTTTATCAGTTCTGCCTTTGTACCAACAGATACTATGCCTTTTGCAGTACGTACTTTTGCAGAAAATCAACCTGTAACTCCTATAGTAGAAGCTATTCGTAATTTATTATCGAATCAACCAGTAGGAAATAATATCTGGGTTGCCCTTGCTTGGTGTATAGCAATAATAGTCGTTGCTTATATATTTGCAATGAAAATCTATAAAAAATTATAAACAATCTTTATATAAGTACATTTAAAAATAGCCATTAATAAATTTATTAATGGCTATTTTTATCCATTCTTATAATAAAACACAGCAAGTTGTGTTCTATCCCTTAGTTGTAACTTTTCCAAAATATTTGTTAAATTGTTTCTAACAGTACCTTCGCTTAAGTACAATGTAGTTGCTATTTCCTTATTACTAAGTCCATCAGCTACAAGTGTTATAATGTCTAATTCCTTTTCTGTTATACCATAAGCTGAAAAATCATGTTTAACGTTGTTATTAATTAAAGATGGGATTTTTGAAATAATATCATTGTTAAAAACACTTTGTCCCATATATACAGCATTTAGTGATGGTACAATGCATTCAAAGTTTTGTTTTATAATATAGCCCTTAGCTCCTATTTTCAATGATTTTACTATATATTCATCATCAGAAAAAGTAGTTAAAAACAATATTTTTGCGTTTTTATCATTTTTCAAAATAACTTCTGCTGCCTCAATTCCACTCATAGTTTCCATTCTTATATCCATTAATAAAATATCAGGCTTTAAATTGTTATAAAGGTCAATAGCTTCTTCACCATTGTGGCCAATTCCGACTACAGAGATATTTTCTTCTACTTCTAATATGGTTTTGAGAGATATACATACTAATTTATCATCATCAACAACTACTACTCTCATATTTTTATCTAATCCTTTCAAAATCTTATTTTTTTGGTATTGAAATAAAAATTCTAAAACCGTTGTCTGTACTAATATTAACATTTCCACCAATTGAGGAAACTCTATCTTCAATGTTTTTAACTCCTATGCCGTTTTCACCATTATATTGGCAATTAGAGCCATTGTCTTGTATAACTAATTGATAAAGTGCAGGATGTTCATGAATTTTAATTAAAGCCTCTGTGGCATTTGAATGCTTTATAATATTTGACAAAGCTTCTTTTGTTACTGCAATAAAGCAATATTTAATATTTTTTTCTAAGTTTGTTTTTACATCATAGTCAAATTTAATAGGACAATATTTAAATGCATCAATTAATTTTTGTATTTCAGTTTGAAGATAAATTGATTCTTCATGTAAATTATGTACGCTATTGCGTATTGAATCCATTGCTTCTGAGAGAGTTTCTTTTAGAAGTTTTAAGTTTTCTTTCATATTTTCATCTTTATTTATTACAAGAAGTGCCCCAATTTGAAGTATAGACCTTGAAAGTAAATGTCCAACATTATCGTGAATATCTCTTGCTATTCTATTTCGCTCAGTTACAGTTGCAAGGTTTATTTCATAATCTTGTTTGTCCAAAAGTTCTTTATTTCGTTTTTCAAGCTGTATTGATATTTCCTTAGTATTATCACGAAGGTTATGATAATACAATTCCATATTTATAAGAGAAACAGTTCGATATTTTAAAATATATGAAACAAGAATAAATGTTGCAATTAACCACCTTGATGTTAAAGGTATTTGGATATAATTTGTGATTAACACTAGAAATGATAATACCCATAAACCTTTGATTTTAATAAATACAACCTCATAACAAATAAGGGGAATAAAGAATACGAGATTCGGCATAAAAAAGCAAGTAATTAAATAAGTAACAAATACTGTTACTTCAATACTTTCATTTTCTAAATAGCTTAAAAATGCACTTAAAGCTATAGATATTAATATAGGGACAATCATGTATATGCTATTTACATTAGGTATATACAAAGCCAAACAAATAATTAAAATTACGAGTTTATCAATTAATTTTTTCATTTTATCTACCAAACCTTTTAGTCAATATTATTTCGCTTAAGTATAATATATAATAGTTGTCTAATCAATTATTTTTATAAAATAATCCATGAATTTTCTAAAGCAAATATTCCAGATACTGGAGTAAACAAATGAAAATATGAAAAAAATTATAAAAATTAAATAAGTAGATAATGAGCTAGTAAAATCTACAAATGACGAAATTCTTATTACATAAGTTAAAGATATAATCCCAAGAGACAGTGCTATGCTTGAAAATAATATAGAAATCATTATTCCCTTCCTATAAAGAAATGCCCCCATAACCATACCTAATAGCCCTGTTGTAAAAAACAGAATTATTGTTTCCTGAACACTAAACATAGTTAGAATTAATACAGATGAAAAAAACACTGTAAAACCAAGAGAAACATTATAAACAGCAGCTATTGCAATAGGGAGAGTGCTTAATGGACTTAAAGCCAACCCGATTACAGGTAAAAACAAAGGTGCTGATTGGAATAATACAGCTATTGTTGTTAATATGCCTCCAATAGAAATAAATCTACTTATATTCATTTTTTTCAATTTGAAAACCTCCCATCAGATGATATTAATCTATATAAGTGCTAAAGGTATATTTTCTAAATATACCTTCAGCAAGTTACTTTCACTTTTAAAATCATTAAACAATTTCAAAAATAGTACCTTGGTTAAAATCAGTTACATTGGCAGAACCATAAACCCCTAAATACAGTTTCGTTTGAGAAAGATTTGATCCCAAACTAACATAATAAGATGATTTAGACCCAAAATTATAATCCGTTTCAATAACACCATAGTCATTTAGTTTGCAATCATTTCTTACTTTAGTATAAGCTAAAACCCCTCTGCCTGGAGATTCATCCTCTATGGCAAAATCGGTAAACACAACGCATCCTGTTAAATATGGAATTCTATTTCCCATATATGGTTGAACTCCTGTAAGTGCTGAACCAGTAAATTTATCAGGTCGCTCATCTCTATGATAATAACAAGTTAATGGCTGTATACGACTAACAGAAGTTTGTAATGCTTCATTGTAATAAGCAATTGTTTTTTCCTCTAAATTAGAATTTGCAGAACAACTACTTATAATGGTAGTAGGAAAAGAACCTTCCCATCCTCTCCAACCAAAATTAATAAATCCTTCCTGGTTTGGTTCAAGGTTTTGTAAAGAAGCCTTAACAATCTCAGTTACTGGTATTGGCTTATAATGAATAAATGAAAAAATTGATTCTACCAGATCTTGACCAACATTACCTACGTATTTAATGTATCGATTATAATATTTTTGAAATGAAATACCAGGAATATTTCTAACCCCTTTTGCCATTACTGTAAGCATTCTTTGAATAGGTGAGGGAAGTTCATTAAATCGTGTTACTGCAGGTGGATTAGTAATAGGTGTATTAAATGAGACATCTATTTCAATTATTTTACCTGCGACTTCCATAATATCCTGACTTAAATTAAATGGATCGTAGCCTAAGCCGCCATCTCCAGTAGTTAGTACAAGTCTTCCTGTTTCTGGTGAAAAGTTTAGGCTGTTAACACCATTATGATTAGCAAATGGTCTTCTTAAATTTAATAATGTACGACGTTTTTTTGGTTGTCCATTTGATTGCAAAGTCCATTCTTCAACTGTATCAATATGATCATATTGATTTTCTCTATTAGTCCATTTTAGGTTTAAGGTTTGGAGATTACATGGGTCAGGCTCAAAAGACTCGGAAAGAGCTCCTGGACCTTGTGTTCCAGCTAATGAATAATGAAGATAAAAAAGACCGTTGTAATAAAAATTAGGATGAAAAGCTAAACCTAATAGTCCACGTTCATCATATCCTCCATTAGAAGTACCTAATTTTATGATTCCCTGGCGAATATCTAAAAAAGTTCTTATAGTTTTATTTCTTATATAAAAAATTTCACCTACTTGGGTTGCAATAAATAAACTTTCTACCGAGTCACCGGGAAGTACAGTTGTTTTTAAAACAGTAGGTAAATTGATATTACTAACAATTGGTTGTAAACTAACATTAACTTTTTTCAATGATTTCTACACTCCTTATTATTGTATTCACTATAAGTATATGTTTGGGGTTTTAACGATGTTACATTTGTCATACCAAACTTGGAGTATCCTCACTTACAAATTAATGGTAAATAGAATATTATTAATATATAGAAAAGAAATTGATAAATAATTGGAGGGAGCTCTATGATAATAAATGTTAAAAATCTAGTAAAAAGATACGGTGATTTAATTGCACTAGATCATCTAAACCTAGAAGTAAATGAAGGTGAGATATTTGGATTATTAGGACCTAATGGTTCTGGAAAAACAACTGCAATTAACTGCATTTTATCTCTTCTTAAATATGATAAGGGTACTATAGAAATTTATGACAAACCAATGTCTCCAGATGCCTATGATATTAAACGCAACATAGGTATAATAATGCAAAATGTTGCAGTATTTGAAGAACTAAATGTCTATGAAAATATTGATTATTTCTGTGGACTGTACATTAGTGACAAAAAAAGACGTAAAGAACTTGTAGAAGAAGCTATAGACTTTGTTGGACTTAATGATTTTAGAAAGTTTTACCCTAAAAAGTTAAGTGGAGGATTACTTCGTAGATTAAATATTGCCTGTGGGATTGCTCATAAGCCAAAGCTAGTTATACTAGATGAACCAACGGTTGCAGTTGACCCTCAAAGTAGAAACAATATATTAGAGGGGATACAAAAACTTAATAAAGAAGGAACCACAATTGTTTATACATCTCATTATATGGAAGAGGTTGAACAAATTTGTACAAAAATAGCAATTATGGATAAAGGGAAGATAATAGCCACTGGGACTAATGACGAACTAAAAGGAATGATAAATTCAGGTGAAAAAATAACTGTTGAAATATTTAAAATAGATAATAGCATATTAGAAGGTGTTAGAAATCTTCCAAATATAGTTTCTGCACAATATGAAGGGAATTTACTTGTTGCAAAATCAAGCAACGGTAAGAATAACCTTGTTGCTTTACTTGATTATTTAAAGTCAAAGGATGTAGCTATTGGAAAGATTTATTCTGAGCCACCTACATTGAATGATGTATTCTTAGAAATAACAGGTAAAGAGCTTAGAGATTAGGGGGTATATTATGTTTTTCCATAACTATTTATATAGGCTTAAATGCATTGTAAGAGATAAACAGACCATATTTTGGACTTTTATGTTTCCAATACTTTTGGCTACATTATTCAATATGGCCTTATCTAATATTTCAAGTGCAGAAAAGTTTTCTGAAATTAAAATTGGAATAGTAAAAGATGATGAATATAAGAAAAATACAGATTTTATTAACGTAATTGAATCTGTTAAAAGTTCTAATAAAAGTGAAAGCAATTTATTTGATATAAAATATACATCAAAGATAGAAGCAGAAGATCTTCTTAAAGATAGCAAAATTGAAGGGTACATTTATTTTGACAGTAAAATAAACCTTGTTGTGAAACAATCTGGTATAAATCAAACAATAATAAAAAGTTTCATAGACGATTTTAAACAAACTACATCTACAGTGGGAACAATTATTAGCAAAAATCCTGAGGCAGTTCAAAATGGACTTTTAGACAGTATTTCAAATAGAACTGATTACCTTAAAGAAGTTTCTATAAGTAAATCTGAGCCTGATACTATTGTGAACTATTTTTATACCTTAATTGCCATGGCTTGTCTATACGGAAGTTTTCTTGGAATAAAAGAAGTCGCAGCCCTACAAGCTGATTTATCTCCACAGGGTGCAAGAGTTAATATGGCTCCAACACATAAGTTAAAAATATTTATGGCTTCTATGGTTGCAGCAACTACGGTTCAGCTAATTCAAATATTTGTTTTGATATGTTACTTGGCTTTTATACTAAAAATAGACTTTGGGAATCAAATGTGTTATATAGCGCTAACTTGTTTAATAGGCACAATTACAGGGGTTACCTTTGGTACTTTAATTGCCTCAGTAATCAAAAAAGGTGAAGGTCTTAAAATGGCAATCCTAGTTATATTTATTAATGCAATGTCATTTTTATCAGGTATGATGTACGACAAAATGAAATATATTGTTAACAAAAATGTACCTATTTTAGGATATCTTAACCCATTAAACTTAATAGCAGACAGCTTTTACTCACTATATTATTACGATAATCACACTCAATTTTTCACAGACATTGCTATACTTTGTGGTTTGTCTTTAGTTTTTAGCATAATTACCTACTTTGTATTAAGGAGGGAGAAATATGCAAGTTTATAAAGCATTTTTTAAAGTAATTTTAAAAAACATATCCCAATTAATGATTTATGTTGTTGTATTTATATTATTAGCAGTAGGTCTTGCAAGTACTAACAACAAACCTGTAAATACAAACTTTACAGAAACAAAAGTAAATATGGTATTTATAAATAATGATACTAATTCAAAGGTTGTTGAAGGCCTAAACAATTATCTAAGCAAAAATGCTAACATAGTAAATATATCAGATGATAAAAAAGAGCTTCAAGATGCTTTGTTTTTTAGAGAAGTAGAATATATAGTAAGAGTTCCTAATGGCTTTACAGAAGGGCTTTTAAGTGGTAAACCAATGAATATTGAAAAGACCACAGTACCGGGATCGACTAGTGGAATATACCTTGATAGTATAATAAATAAATATTTAAACACTGCGAAAACTTATACTAGTAATATGAATGATTTATCAGATGAAGACCTTTTAAGATATATTGAAAATGATTTGTCAAAGAAAACTGAAGTTAAGCTAATTAATTCTGTAGAGGAAACTTCCAAAAATGAAAAGGCTGCATTGTATTTTAATTTTATGGCTTATGCATTGTTTGCGATATTAATTTTAGGTGTTTGCTCTGTTATGATTGTCTTTAATGATACAGATTTAAAGAAGAGAAATCTTTGTTCACCAGTAGAACTTAAGAGCATGAATTTCCAAATGATACTTGGAAATCTTAGCTTTGCAATATTTGCCTGGTTTGCAATGACCTTAACAAGTTTTATTATGTATAAAGGTTATATGTTTACTGGCAAGGGCTTACTATTTTTATTAAACTCATTTGTATTTACCCTTGCAGCACTTAGCATAAGCTTTTTAATAGGAAATATTGTAAAAAGCAGAAATGTCATGTCTGCAGCTGCAAATGGTGTTTCTTTAGGAACTTGTTTTATAGGGGGAGTGTTTGTACCGCAGTTCTTGTTAGGAAAGACAGTATTAAAAATTGCAAGCTTTACGCCAACTTATTGGTATGTAAAAGCTAACAATAGTATAGCTTATTTGGTTAACTTCAATATGGAAAACCTTAGACCAATATTTTTGAATATGCTAATAGTAATTGGATTCGCTGTTGCTGTACTTTCAGTGACTCTTGTAGTTATAAAACAAAAAAGAATGAGCAATTAATTTCTACTGACAAAGGTCGTATGTATATGCATACGACCTTTATATATTTCTAAAGTATTGAAGTATTTTTTTATTTATATTATAATATGAACATAGTTCATGAACAACGTTCATATTATTTTGTAGGAGGGAAAAATGCCAAAAATAATTGAAAATATAAAAGAAACTATTCTGATAAAGGGAAAGGAGATGCTTCTTGAGGGAAGCTATAAAGATTTCAACATCCGTAAACTTGCAAAAAACTGCGAACTTGGGATTGGGACCCTTTATAATTATTTCGAGAATAAGGAGGTTTTGATATATAACATTTTTTTAAGTGATTGGGAAAGCACCATGGAGCTTGCTGATGAAATGAAGAAAGAAAAACTTCCAATTAGAGAAAAGCTGTATAGGATATACACATCACTAGAAACATTTGTAAGCCAATACCTGAGAATCTTTTGGGAAATGTCAGATGGAAGTCAGAGAGGTTGTCCAGATAACCATTATGATGAATTACATAAGAAAATAAGAGATATGCTCCTTGATGAACAAAACTCCGGCAATATAAATACAAATATAGATATAGATAAATTATCACATTTTATTCTCTCCAATATGCTAAACAATATAAAATTAAAAAATTTAACCTTTAATGAAATGATGGATTTTATTAAAATTTAAAAAGGAGAAAGAGTATGTCAACAGAAAAACCAATTAACAGTAGTAGTACAAAAAGTAATGGCAGTTTATGGCTTATAGCATCAGTTTATCTTTTAGGACTATTCATGGGTGCAATTGACACAGGTATAGTAACTCCTGCAAGGACTATTATTCAGAACAATCTTATGGTTGATGACAAAACAGGTATCTGGATGATAACAATTTATACACTGGCATATGCATCGAGTATACCAGTTATGGGTAAGTTAGCTGATAAATTCGGAAGAAAATACATCTATCTTACTGCTATTTTATTATTTGGAATTGGATCATTATTTTGTGGTCTTTCACAGAATTTTGGAAGCTTTGAAATGCTTCTTATTGCACGTGTTATTCAGGCTATCGGTGGAGGGGGAATAGTTCCCATTGCCACAGCAGAATTTGGTACCACATTTCCACCTGAAAAACGTGGAATGGCATTAGGCCTTGTTGGTGGAGTATACGGGATTGCAAATATATTCGGTTCATCAGCAGGTAGTGCGATTCTAGATATATTTGGTAAGAATAACTGGCAGTATATATTTTATGTAAATATACCAATAACAATATTTATAATTATCGCCGGATTAAAGGTACTTAAGAATAATAAAAATGATAGTGTAACAAAAATAGATACAATAGGAATTTTACTGCTTGTTACTATGATATTATCACTGTTATATGGACTAAAGAACATTGATTTCTTTAACTTTAGTGAGAGTATAAAAAGTACATCGGTTTATCCTTTTATTATAGCATTTACAATACTGCTTCCTTTTTTCATATTTGCAGAGAAAAGAGCAGAGGATCCGGTTATGAATCTAAGTTATTTTACAAATCCTCGTATTGTTGTAACTTTTATAATTAGCTTCATTACAGGAATTGTATTAATGGGGGTTATATTCATACCTCAATTTTGTGAAAATGCTATGAAAATTTCTACTGGTAGCGGTGGATACTTCGTTATAATACTTGGATTATTTGCAGGAGTAGGTGCTCCAATGTCAGGTAAACTTATTGATAAATTCGGAGCCAAAAAAATACTTCTACTTGGCTTTACGATTTCTGTTGTTGGATCGGCATTTTTAGTTCTTGTAACAGCTAATTATCCAGGATTAGTAACTGTAATAATAAGCTTACTTCTTTTTGGCCTTGGAATGGGCTTTACTATAGGTGCACCTCTAAATTACATGATGTTAGAGAATACAAAAGAAGAAGAAGCAAACTCTGCATTGGCTGCTCTTTCTTTAATAAGATCTATTGGAACAACAATAGCACCTGCGATTATGATAGGTTTCGTTGCACATGCAGGAAGTTCTTTACAAGAAAGAGAAATGGCAATTTTACCTAAAGAGATTACTGCACCACAATTACCATATGCACAGGAATTGACAGAAAAGCTAGATAAGCTTAAGTCAGATCCAAATATGAGTGATAAGTTAGGTGACTTGGAATTCCCTGATCTTTCTTCAATGACAAAAGTAGAAATAGATATGACTGGTGATGGCAGCTATGAGTTACCTGAGGATTTAGTTGAGCTACTTAAAACTGCTGACGTTACAAATATTACTGAGAGAATTAAAATTCTTTCAACTAGAATGTTTGAAGAAATGACTCCAGAAGTTATAGCTGATATTCAAAATGGTGTTCAAAAGGGTATAGATGGTATGAAGTCTGGTATAACTGAAATGGATAAAGCCATTGTAGACCTTGACAAAGGCATTGATGGAGTAGATCAGGGTATAAATGGAATGAAAAAGGCAGTTGCTGGAATGGATACAGGTATAGCAGAGATGAAAAAGGCTATTTCATCACAGGAAGTGGCAATTGTACAAATGAACAATCTTTATGACACTATGATAAAAATGATGAACCAAGGTCCAAGTGGATCACAGCCTGTAGGAACAATGCCAACTGGAATGGAAGCACCTTCAATTATTGATATGATTCCTCAGGAGGTAAAGGCTAAGATTCCTGCAAGTGCACTACAGCAACTTAAGGATGTGAAAACTCCAGAAGACCTAAAATCTAAGATAGATGAACTGAATAATGCAAAGAAAACTTTGAGTTTAGAACTTGATAAACTTACAAAACAACGCAAAGAAATGCTTGTGAAAATTGCTGATACTGAAGCTAAACGTAATGATATGTTATCTGCAATTTCATCAATAGAGTCAGCAAAAGCTGATATGAATGATACTATAATAAAGATGACTGCACTTAAAGAGGCAGTACCTGAAAACTTTGAAGAAACAAATAAAAATTATCTTGCTGAGATAGATAAACTTGCACCTCAAATTGAGTCAGAGTTCCAAAGCACAATGAATGAAGGATTCAAGCAAGTTTATTTAACTACAGGTATTTCTGGGTTAATTGCAATGATAATTCTGATATTTTATAGAACTAAAAAGATTAATATAAATTAGTGGAGGTTTGTAAATGCTCAAATGTAACTTACTAGACCAAGTTTGTAAGATAGAGGAAATGGAACTACATTTAACTATGTTTAATTCTAAAAGAGCACTTGCACCAGTTGATAAAAATTTACAGGTAAAAGATATTGGACGCTGTAAACTGATTTTTGATAGCAATAGTCTACAGTCTATTTACTACAATAGAGTCAAAGGTTTTGGAATAAATGATATAGATAACCTTGACCAAATATTGAATTTTTATAATGAAAAAGGTATAGTACCATGTTTTGATATGACGCCTAATAATATAAATGAAAAAGTTTCAATGGCATTATCCAGTAAAGGATTTATAAACTCTGAACAATTAGCTTTTTTGAGGTTAGCTGATGATGTTGATATAAATCCTAAACAAGATATAAAGATAGTTAAGGTAGATAAAGAAAATGCAGAAGAATTCGTCGATATAGTAGTGTCTACAAGTGGGATCACGAATATAGATAAAGAAGTAATTCAAAGAAAAAAACATTACTTTTATAACCCAAATTTTCATAACTATATAGCATATATTGGAGATAAAGTTGCGGCAATAGGTTCACTTTTTATTAATGACAATGAAGGGTATATAGCTAATGATTATACATTTGAGGAGTTTAGGGGAATGGGATGTCAAACAGCATTGTTATTATATCGTATTAAAGAAGCCAAAGAAAAAAATTTAGTAAATATATATACTGATGTTGAATTTGGTTCCATAAGTCATAATAATATGGAAAAGCTAGGATTTAAGACTGTTTTTATTAATTCTTTCTGGACTAAGTAGTATAACATTTGTGGCATACATTGACACCTTAAATTTGAATTGATATAATTCAAATGAAATTAAACCAATGACTAAGTTAATAAGGAGCAACATATGGAACAACAACCAAAATACAAGTGTTATTATCTAGGGAAAACTTATCCTTTATATACAAAAGTAGATCAATCAATAAAAAAGGTTACTATAGAGTGGGATGGTAAAGCTTTTACATGTATTAGTCCACAAGAAGATGACATTGATATTAATAGTGCTCTTCAAAGGTTTTATAAAAAGGCAATTAAAAAATTAATTGAAGAAAGATTAAAATTATATCAACCAAACTTTAAAGTAAAATATAAATCGTTCTCCATAGAAGATCACGCAAATAAATGGGGAACATGTAGTTCAAAAAAACACCTTACTTTTCACTGGCAACTAATTTTGTTTCCACTAGAAGCTATTGATTATGTAGTTGTACATGAACTATGCCATCTAATACATCTAAATCACGATCGTTCGTTTTGGCGTTTAGTAGGCAAAATTTATCCGAATTTTAAAGAAGTTATGCCTATTTTAGGTACGGAAAAAACTAGAGATGTTTAGGAGATATAACTAAATTATAATTGAGGTTCCCTTAGTTTTAGGGAACCTTTTTAAATTCCCAACTGCTAAACTTGAGCAACGGACCTGCTTTTCAAGGTCGTTGGCGACATGAGCGAAGCGAATTTTTTTACTCTTCATCATCTTCATTTAGCATTTTATCGATTTGTTTTTGTCTTTTGTTATTAAACAGGTAGACAATGAAAAATACAGCAAAAGCGAAAACTGTTGATGATACAAATGTAATTATTTGTGTAAATATAAAGAATCCCCAATTATTTCTAACATATTCCTCAATTGTTGGATATTTTAGAACGCCGTTGATAACGCTTACTACAAGTCCGCATATCACGCTGTTTAAAACAACTATTTTTTTTGCACTTTCCGATGTGCTAAATAGATTATTTCCGGTAACTATATTTCTAATTAAAATATAAATAGATGCCCCAAAAAATGCTATAAATTCTACAACGTATTGTGAAAAAGGAGCATTAAACAGGTACTGCTGCACAAGTATAGAGGCAAGAAGTATAAACATCAAAAGACTACATGTATCGCTACCGATTTTGCGTTTTTGAGCTAAAATTCTTTCATCTTGTACTATTTGCTTTTTCATATTTATTCCTCCCAAAATAATTCGTTTAAAGTTTTACCAAGTGCTTTGCAGATTGCAATGCAAAGATTTAGTGTGGGATTATAATTTCCCGATTCAATCATTCCGATGGTTTGGCGGGTAACACCAACAGCTTTTGCCAAATCTTCTTGCTTCATATCACATTCCATTCGAGCTATTTTCATTCGTTTGTTTTTCACGCTATCCCTCCTTATATTACATAATATATATTATAATATTCATTATGTCAACTATATGTTACATTATACTAAAATATGAAAGCATGATTGACAAGTAATATGCAGATGCAACTAAAAGTTCAAAAGGCTTTAGATATTTTAAAATAAATATTTAAATTAAGATATTTAATACAATAATTAATAATTTATAAATATTTAAAAGTAAAAATTAAAATATTTAATTTCAACATTGATTAATCTGAAAATTGATGCTATTATAGAAATATAACAAAGGAGAGGAAATTTATGGCATATAAATTAATAAGCAAATGTCCAGTCTGCAATTCTAATCTAAGGGTTGTTAAACTTAAATGTAATAAATGCAGTACTGTAATCGAAAATGAATTTGAACTTTCAAAGTTTGAATACTTAGGAGAAGACCATCTTAACTTTATGGAAGTATTCTTAAAGTGCAGAGGAAATATTAAGGACGTAGAAAAAGAGTTGGGTATATCCTATCCAACTGTAAGGGCTAAGCTTGATGAAGTTATTTCTGCTCTTGGATATACCTTGGTAAAAAAGCCTACAACGAATAATAAAGAGATACTTGATCTTCTTGAAAAAGGAGAAATTTCAGCTGAGCAGGCTATAAAAATGATGAAAGAAAATTAAAATAGGAAAGGATGGCTAAAAAATGAAAGAAGAAATTAAAAGAATTTTTAAAATGGTTGAAGACGGAAAAATTGATTCTGATAAGGCTGTAGAACTTATTGATGCTATTAACAAGTCTGCTGAATCACACCAGCTAACTGTATCAGGAAATTGTGACAAAATGCTTAGAGTTAGAGTACTATCGTCTACAGAGGATACTGTACATGTAAATGTGCCTATTAAATTTTTGAAGGCAATAGGAAATGCTGTTAATAATATTAAGATACCAGGCATTTCAGATCAAGAGGGAATAGATATAAAAATGATTATGGATGCAATTGATTCAGGTCTTGAGGGGAAAATAGTGGATGTAAAAAGTAGCAATGGAGATATAGTTGAAGTTACTATAGAATAATAAACTGTCAATGGTGGCATATCTATTAAATGAAAGGGAGAATAAATTTGAAGATTTATGTAAAGCTTGACAGTGGGAGAAGTTTTAAAATACTAGCACCGATGAGTATTGTTAAAGCAATTCTTGGTCTTGGAGGCTTTGGAGTATCATTTGCTAAAAAATATATCCCCAAAGAGCAAAGACAATATGTTGATAGTATTGATTTTAAGGAACTTAGAAAAGGTATTGATGTTTTAAAAGAGTATAAAGGGTTAACTATGGTGGATGTAAAATCTGGAGACGGAACAGAGGTAAAAGTAGTTATTTAGGAGACGGATTTCATAGATTTGCAAATTAATAAAGGTAAGATAGTATAATCATATAAAATCATAACCGCTGATTAAGGTGAAATTAGTAGCTTAGTCTGCGGTTTTTTATTTTTTGATATATAATAATTTATACTTAAAAGCTCGCATAAATTATTATATATAGAAAAAATAGAAGGGCACATTATCGGGGGGATATTATGAATTTTAATTATAAAAAGAATCAAGAAAAAATAGCTGTAGATTTAAGAAAAAATGCAACACGCAAAACAGCCTTAATAAATCAAGAAACATACAAAAAAATGAATTGGAGCAAAATAGAAAACGAAAATAACTTGGCGAAAGCGGGAATGCTTGTTAATGGAGGATTGTCCGTAATTAAAAATGAAGATTCTTTAATTCCTGCATGGGACTTAAGAAGATATTCTTTTCTATTTAACAACTATATACCTTCTACAGTTAATCCAAAACTTTGGGTACATGGGAACTTAAATTTAAATACAGGACTGTTTAAGGTTACAGATAATATATATCAGGTTAGAGGTTTTGATTTTGCAAATATGACCTTTATTAAAGGAGATACAGGTTGGATTGTAATTGATTGTTTGAGTTCAAAAGAAACGGCAGAGGCAGCTATAAGTTTTGTTAATAATTATTTTGGAGATATTCCAATAAGTGCAATTATCATAACACATTCTCATGAAGACCATTATGGAGGAATATTAGGTGTTGTAGATAATTTTGCTAAAGAAGATATTGAGATTTATGCTCCTCAAAATTTTATTAATTCCGCTTTAGAGGAGAATGTAACTGTTGGCGTTGCAATGTCTCGACGTGGTATATATATGTATGGTGTAGAATTACCTAAAGATGAGAAAGGGCAGATAGATAATGGTATTGGGAAAGGCACATCAACTGGAACTGTAACTTTCACAAAAAACATAAATGAAATTAATGAGGAATATACAGAAAAAGTAGTTGATGGAGTTAAAATGGAATTTAAACTAGCTTTAAATACTGAAGCACCATCAGAAATGTTTGTATATATACCAAGTGAAAAATCTCTATGTATTGCTGAGGATTGTAATGCAACTCTTCATAATTTACTAACTTTAAGAGGTGCCAAAGTTAGAGACGCAGTTGCCTGGGCAAGAAGTATCCAAAGTACAATTGATTTATGGGGAGACAATCTAACTTCAGTGTTTGGAGTTCATAATTGGCCTCGTTTTGGAAATGAATCATGTATTGAGTATTTGGAGAAACAAAGAGATTTATATCAATACATAAATGATCAAACTTTAAGACTAATAAATAAAGGTTATACAATAGAAGAAGTTGGAAGAATGGTTAAACTTCCCAATAGTCTATCAAATGAATGGTACAACAGTGAGTTTTATGGAACTGTAATCCATAATGCAAAGGCAGTTTACCAAAGGTATCTTGGCTGGTACAACGGAAACCCAGTGGATCTAAATAAATTACTTCCAGAAGAATCAGCAAAGAAATACGTAGAATATATGGGTGGAGAGTATAGTGTTTTAGAGAAAGCTAGAAAATCATTCATGGACGGAGAATATCAATGGGTTGCAGAGGTTACGAAACAAGTTATATATGCCAACCCAAATAATAGAGATGCAAAGTTGCTGTGTGCAGATGCTTTAGAGCAATTAGGATATATTGCTGAATCGGGACCTTGGAGAAATGCATATTTAATGGGTGCTCAGGAACTACGATATGGCGTTATTCCAATTAGCGGTTCGTTTATTTCAGATGATGTATTAAATAATTTACCTCTAGGAGATGTTATCTATTTACTTAGTATAAAAATAGATGGATTAAAAGCTGGGGATTTGGATTATAAAATTAACTTTGTTATTCCAGATAGAGAAGAAGTAGCTTCAACAGAGGTCAAGCGAGGGATATTTAGATATTTAAATGATGAGTTAGATGAAGATGCTGCTGTTACCGTTACTATGCCAAAGAATATATTATATGATCTAGCAACAACTAATAAAAAACCAGATAGTTCAAATATAATAATAAAGGGAGATATCAATAAGTGGAATGTATTTTTATCTCTACAAGATACCATAAATCAAAGGTTTAATATTGTGACACCTGTATCAAAGTAGTTGGTCGATGTTAGAAAATAAAGTTTATAGTGAAGGGTTGTTTTAGTATTAAGAAATTTTTAATATTAAGGCAACTTTTTTAAATTACCAGGATATTATAATTTATCCGGTCTGTGGATAAGTTATAATATCCAACTGATACACTTGAGCAACGGACCTGATCTTCAAGGTCGTTGGCGACATGAGCAAAGCGAATTTTTGTAATTAAAAAAAAGCATATTCCTATGCCTTTGGTGTGTTGACAAATATATATAATCGTAATACAATTAAGGTTATGCAAAGAATTAATCTAAAATATGTATCAACTTAAGTATAACATAAAAATAAAATAAAGTCAATATATATTTTCAAAAAGGGGATGATAAAAAATGGCTTCATCAATTATATTAAGTTCATTAAATTCAAACTTAAATACAATACAAAAAAATGAAATTCTACAAATGAATAGTGAGTCAGAACAGTATGGATTAAGTTTAAGCCAAGATGATATTGAAGAGATAATAAAATCACGAAATCATACATTACAAAGCTATGGAAGAATAGATCTAAATATAAACGTAACAAAGCAGCTTATAGAGAATTTGTATATATCTCAATATACTGACAAGGATGATTATGTAGAGCTAATAAATGATTTACAGGACATTTTTTATTATTTGAAAAATGAAACTTTGGATGAAATAAGTGATATAGAGATATTAGAAATAATAGATGAATTTTATAATGAATGTAGTGGCAGAATCGATAACGTACAAAATATGGTAGAGAAATTTGCACAAGATTACAAATGGGGAAGGGGTAGAGATAGATAATGAATTTACAACTTGAAAACACTGAATTTAATCCTAGAAATTTGGTTAACAGCCAATATACTATCTCACTTATTAAGGAATGTGTAAGAGCAAAAATTTTAGATGAACGTACTATTTACAATATCCAAATTAAAATATCCGAAATATTAAAAGATGTTATTATGAAGTATACTAGAGGACAAAGTAGTTCTGTAACTATTGAAACTGCTGAAAAACTTATTATTGCAATCTGGTATACCATAGATGCTTATATAGATAGTTTTGAAAAATTAGGAGATAGCATTGAAGCAATAAAAAATGAAGATGTTAAAAAAATGTATTTAAAGGGAATGACTATTTTACAGTATGAGTTTGATAAAACTAAGGATCTTTATAATGTTATAGTAGATAACAAATTAAAAACCCAACTAATAGCTTATAATGATACTTTAATTAATGGTATAGGTGATTTCTTTAGAAACTATAATATTGAATTTGAACCCCATGAAATACCTGGAAGTATAGATTATCCCTTAGCTTTTGATGATTGGGATATTCAAGGCCTATGTTATATCAAAAACTATCTTTGGAATATGCATATAGAAAATAAGATTTGTAGTTATTTTAAAGATGAAAATGTAGAGAGTATATTAGATTTTTATGGGAATATGTATGATACAAACTATAGGGATTTGCTTATAAATATTTTTGAACTAACTATAACTAATGCTATATTTTCTATTATGGCAAGAAATCCTAGTGGAAGATTGGACATTAGTGAATTTCAATATAATTACCTAGAAGAAAACCTTAATAATTTAAACAGGGAAGATATAGACAGGTTAATAAATTCATGTGTAGATAAGCTAATATATGATATGAAAATAGAAGATAAATGTGAAATAGCTTATATAGAAAAATATAAAAATAGTATAATAGCTACAACTATATCAGCACTTGAGATAAATAATCTTAGAAATATATTAGTGGTAACTGAAAGAAAAGAAGTAGGCAAGAGCAGTTTTATAATAGATGAAGAAAATAAGTTATCTGATGAAGAATTTAAATTTGTTATTGAAGAAATAACAGAATCTAAAAGTATATCTAAAAAGATAGAACTAATTAGGGAAAATCTAAACTCTACAAAAGATTTTATGGATATGTTAAGAAGCAATTGTCTATTTGAAGAAGAATTTATAGAGTTATTTAAGTCATTAAGTGATATAGAATTATCTATGTTAGGCAAGTACGTATTTTATGGTGAATATAGAATGGACAAGCTATATTTAGAAAAAATGCTATGGAATAAAATTAGTATAGATTATGAATGGCAAAATCATTATATAGAGTTTTTAAAAAGCTTAGAGAAATCAAGGCTAAAAACTATAGAAGATATAATAAATAGTATATAAACAAATTTTTATTATAAAACTTCCTCCCATTTATCCTAAAAATCTCACAAGATTGAAAGGTTAGGAATAAATTATCAGTAAGAGGGGGAATGATATATGCCTTACTATATAAACCAATATGGTTATGTACAATGGTATCCACCAAGGGATACTTTCTTAATAAACGATATTACAAAAGCTATAATTTTAGAGGCTCAAGATTATTACTTTTATGAGAGATTGGCACAGCTGGCTAAAAATGAGCAGGATAGACAGATGATATATAGAATTCAGCTAAATGAACAAAAACATTATCGCTGGTTTAGACCGATTTTACGTAGATTAGGTGGAGAACATCCACAAATTCCGGCAATACAATTACCTAATACATTTGAAGAAGGCTTAAAAACAGCTATTTACGATGAATTATACGAGGCATATTTTTATATGTATATTGCATCTAGAGCAAATCACAACTATATAGTACAACATTTTACCAATGCTGCTATTGATGAAAGACGCCATGCATTATGGCTTCAGAGTATGTTGACAAATTTGCAAAGCCAATAACCCTCTATATAGAGGGTTATTTATTGTAAAGATATATAAATAATTTTTGTATATAGGTTATAATAATAGTAGTATATTTTACAAAAAATACCATTCTGAAAGGAAGGATGCTTTTATGTATAAAGCAAAAATCAATTACTTATATCATTCTAGTTTTATAATGGAAACTAATTCACAGATTTTTATATTTGATTATTATAATGACAATAGCAATGGCCAAGGTAGAAGTCTTAATGATGGTGTAATTTGTGATGAAATTTTTAATAATGATAAATCTATTTATGTTTTTGCTTCTCATGGTCACGGTGATCACTTTAATTCATTGATATTTGAGTGGAAAAAAATTAACCCTAATATAAAGTATATTTTAAGTAGTGATATTGAAATTAAAGACAACTATCCTGAGCATAATGTAATTTCTGAAGGGGATAGTATTGAGTTTAAAGATATTATTGTAAAAGCATATGGTTCAACAGATATTGGTGTATCATTTATGATAAAAACAGAGGATATGAATATATTCCACGCTGGTGACTTGAATTGGTGGCACTGGAATGGTGAAAGCGAAGAATTCAATACTAATATGGCTAAAGATTTTAAAGCTCAAATAGATAAACTAAAGAATAATGATATCGATATAGCATTTTTCCCAGTAGATTATAGACTTGAGGAAAATTATTATTTAGGTGGAGAATATTTCATTGAAAACTTATCTCCTAAATTATTTATACCAATGCATTTTGGAGATTATCCTGAAGTTACAAAAGATTTCTCACAAAAGCTTAAAGATTCTAAAACTAAAATAGAGGTAATTGATAAACGAGGGCAAGAAATATTGTATTAATAAATAAAAACACCTACTTTACAATTAACACTATTTTTAAGTATTATAATATAGAATTACATATATTTTAAGGGGGAGAAGTTAAATGGAAAAATCAAAAGTATATTTTACAAATTTAAGAGCAAATCCTAATATGACATTATTACAGAAATTAGAAAAATTAGTTAAAAAGGCGGGAATTGAGCAAATTGACTTTAAAGAAAAATTTGTAGCAATTAAAATTCACTTAGGAGAACCAGGTAATGTAGCGTATTTAAGACCTAATTTTTCTAAGGTCATAGTTGATGTAATAAAAGATAACGGCGGCAAACCTTTCTTAACAGATTGTAACACACTGTATGTAGGAAGAAGAAAGAACGCGCTTGAGCATTTAGATGCAGCTTATGAAAATGGATACAATCCTTTTGCAACAGGATGTCATGTAATAATTGCAGATGGTCTTAAAGGTACTGATGAAGCACTTGTACCTGTTGAAGGTGGAGAATATGTAAAAGAAGCAAAGATAGGTCAAGCAATAATGGATGCTGATATATTTATTACTATGAATCACTTTAAAGGTCATGAATCAACTGGATTTGGTGGAGCTTTAAAAAATATAGGTATGGGTTGTGGATCTCGCGCTGGTAAAATGGAAATGCATAGTAATGGAAAACCAAAAATTAGAGCACACAAATGTGTTTCATGTGGAGGTTGTATAAAAAACTGTGCACATGACGCCATTAGCTTTGATAATGACAAAAAAGCAGGTATAGACTATGATATATGTGCTGGATGTGGACGTTGTATAGGTGCATGTAACTTTGATGCAATAGGGGTATCTACATATGCGGCTAATGATATATTAAATAAGAAAATAGCAGAGTATTCTCAAGCTGTATTAAAGGGAAGACCTCATTTTCATATAAGCTTTGTAATAGATGTTTCTCCAAATTGTGATTGTCATGCGGAAAATGATATGCCTATTATTCCTGATGTTGGTATATTTGCATCATTTGATCCAGTAGCTCTTGATATGGCTTGTGCTGATGCGGCTAATAAGCAATCAGTAATACCTGGAAGTCACTTAGCTGAAAAGGTAGCACATACGAATGATCACTTTATTAATAATCATCCAGAAACTAATTGGGAAGTATGTATAGATCATTCAGTTAAATTAGGAATTGGTAATAAGGAATATGAGTTAATAGAAATGTAATGTTTCCTCATACTACACACGTTGAGACTATAGTGAAGCTTAAGAAGAAAGAGCTTTATATCAACGTTTTGAAGGATTTTAAGTAAAAATTGAAGTGTGTTTTATGTTCCCTAAAACTTTATAGGTTTTAGGGAAATTTTTTTTATGGGGGTTTATAAAATTTATCTTGTCGAATGTAAACTACTTTTGTAGAAAGTATGAAAAATAATTATATATTTGTTATAATCGATATTATTATAACAAAGATCGGTAGCATTATAAATATTATTGATGAAAAAGATATAAGAGTATTATTATGTATATTATTTGTGGTTATCACAATATTTTTATCTAATAAAGAAGATGAATACAAATTGATGGGGGATAAAAATGAGGAATTTAAGCATTAAGAAAAAGCTGTATTTTATGATTTTAGTAATATTCATTCCGAATATCATTTTTCAGGTTTTTAATATGCATAGCGAATTTGAAAAAAGCATAGATCTAGAATTAAAATCTAATGAGGATTTTGCTCAAGCTGTAAGTTCAACTTTCACAAATTATGTTGATGGGATATGGGATAATGAACTTTCTATGGGGCTCACAATTGCTAATAACAATAGTGTAAATAGTGAAGAAATAGGAAAATATATGAGATCTATATCGGAAGATGATCCAACCATAAAACAATACTCATGGATAGACATATCTACAATGAAAATTGCTGCAAGTTCTAATCCGAAGGCCCTTGGCGTTTCACTTGCTGGACGAGAGTATCTTAATAAAATTAAAAATGGTGAGAATATGGTACTTTCGGATATGGTAATTTCTCGTGTGGATGGTAAACCAGTTTTTGTAGTTGCAAGAGGTATAAGAAAAGATAATGTACTAAAAGGGATAATGATGGCTACTATAAATATAGAAGACCTGAATAAAATTTTACCTGCTAACAGAGGAATAGGTTATAGTTCCTTCGGTTTGGTTGACAGTAAGGGGGTTTTCATATATAGATATGGAATTTCTAATATAGCTAGTAAGAATATTAGTGTGAAAGAAGTTCCTATTTTAAATACTGTGTTAAAGGATGAGATTGTAAAAATAAGAAAAATCAAATCCCCTATTACTGGAGAAAATATGATAGGGGTAAATGTACCTATAAATAAGCTAGGGTGGGTTGCCTTTGCTAACAATTCATATGATGAAGTTTTAGTTAGAACTTTTAGTGATATGAAAAGTGATGTAATTATGCTATTATTTCTAGTTGCAGCAGGGATATTAGCAAGCATTTTTATAGAAAGACAAATACTTCATCCAATATCTATACTTAAGTCATCTGCGATGGAGATGTCAAAAGGTAATTTAAACGTTCGCACAAATATTACTGGAAAAGATGAAGTTGCATTAGCAGCTCAAGCTTTTGATCAAATGGCAGCCAATATAGAAGAATATGATAATCTTAAGACACAATTTTTCTCAAATCTATCTCATGAACTTAAAACACCTTTAAATATAATTTTATCCTCTATTCAGTTGATTGAAAGAAAGCATGCTCCTACAGTTCGTTGTGAAATATGTGAAAATGTATTAAAGTATATGCCATTGATGAAGCAGAATAGTTATAGACTCCTAAGATTGATAAATAATCTTATTGATATTACACGTATTGATTCAGGATTCTTAAAATTTAATTTTAGTAATCATAACATAGTATCTGTAATAGAAGACATAACTCTATCTGTAGCAAATTATGCAGAGTCTAGAGGTATTAATGTTATATTTGATACAGATGTGGAAGAAAAGGTAATAGGATGTGATCCAGATAGTATTGAAAGAATTATACTCAATCTTTTGTCTAATTCAATTAAATTTACTCCTTTAGGGGGAAGTATTTTTGTAAGTATTTTTGATAAAAAAGATAAAATAGCCATTTCAGTAAAAGATACTGGTATAGGAATTCCACAAGATAAAATAGATATTATTTTTGATCGTTTTAGACAGGTTGATACATCTTTGCATAGGGCATGTGAAGGTAGTGGTATAGGGCTATCACTTGTGAAGGCGCTAGTCGAAGGACTTAAAGGAAACATTTACGCTCAAAGCGAGAATGGAAAAGGTACGGAGATTACTATAGAACTTCCCGTATTTCTAGTTGCAGAAAATGATTCTATAGTGGTGAATAAACTTAATAATAACAATATGGACAGGGTTCAGAGAATTAATATTGAGTTTTCAGATATATATAACTAATAAATTATGTAATACTTAGTAGCTATACGACCCCCTTGCTTTAAGGGGGTATATTTTTACGAAAATGAAAATTATTGCGTATGAATGAACAAGAATAATAATAAAAAACTTAAATATATTTTGTTAGTTTGATGGAGGTTAATATGAGCAAAAATATAACAGTAAAGGATATTCTTAATACTCCAGAGTTTTATGATTTCAAAGTAATAGCAGGGAAGAGTGCATTAAATAAAAAGGTTAGCTCAATTACAATTATGGATGCCCCTGACCCATTCCCATGGGCAAAGGGAGGAGAAATAGTATTATCAAGTGGATATGTTTTCAAAATACACTTTGATGAATTTCAAAATATCATAATGAAGCTGCATAGAGCCGGTATAGTAGCACTTTTTATTAAAGTAAAAAGATTTTTTGGTCAACTTCCTGAGGAAATTATTCATTTGGCTGACGAGATTGGCTTCCCTATAATTGAAGTTCCAAATAGAATTGCTTTTACTGAATTTATTAATCCTGCATTATCTAAAATAATAGACTTACAGTCTGAAGTATTAAAAACTTCAGAGAAAATTCACACTACATTTACCAACCTAGTGATTAATAATGAGGATACTCAAAGTATAATAAATATACTTTCAGATTTATTAAATGAGGATATTTTCTATTATGATATTCATTTTCAAAGGACTTATTATTCTAACCGTATAGAGATGATACCGCAGGAACTAAAATATTTAGACTTGAAGGAAATTTTAAATAAGTATCATTATTATGCAATAGGGATAAATAAGGAAGTTTATGGTTACATAATATATTTAAAGCTTAAGGAAGAGGAAATTGAAAATGATGATTATAATATACTATCCCATGCAAATACAGCTTTAATATTAGATGTTCAGAAAAAAATAGCTAGTATGCAAATAGAAGATAGGCATAAAAATGAATTTGTTCAAGATATCATAATGAACAATATAAAATTCAAGGAGGAAGTAAATAAGAGAGCCGAAATATATGGATGGAACTTTTCGGGGCCTATATGTGCAATGGTAGTAGATATTGATAACTTTAAGGCTCAATACTTAAAGCTTGGAAACAAAAAGTCAAATGAAGAACTAGAATTTATTAGAGAGCAATTTATAAAGAATACTACAAAAATTATAAAATCTTACTTTAAGGATGCTGTATATGCAACTTTCAGTGATAGGATAGTATTTCTGCTTCAACCCAATGACAGAGATATAAAGAGCGTTGATTCCAAACTTAAAAAAAGTATGGAAGATATAAGAAAGTCAACCCATGAAAAATTTCAGTTTACAGTGACATTAGGAATCGGAGATTTTAAGGATGACATAATGGATGTGCACAAGAGCTATGGGGAGGCCCTTACATCTATAAAAATAGGAAGAGTGCTTTATAAAAAGAATTCTATTGTTTTTTATGGAGAACTTGGTGTTTTTAAACTTCTTTATTCTGTATATGAAAATGAAGAGGTTAAGGAGTTTTGTATATCAAGTATTGGCAAGATAATAGAACATGATGAAAAGTATAATTCAGAACTTTTAAAAACGCTCCTCATAATCTTAGAGAATGATTGGAATTTAAAAAGTGCTGCAGATAAAATGTTTATTCATTATAATACAATGAAATATAGATATAAAAAAATTTGTTCAATTTTAAATGAAGATTTGAACGAATATGAAGTCAGATTAAAACTATCTTTGGCCTTGAAAATTTATCAAATGACAAATTAAATACAAATATATTTTAATACATCTACTTAAATTAAGTGGGTGTATTTTTTATTATAAAAAATCAAAATTCTAATATAAGGAAGGGATAAATTAAAAATTAATGAAGCTGTTTTGTACTATACACACAAAAAAAGCTTATGATTTTAGTGTTTAAGGGATAATGAAGATTCTTATTATGGAGTGTATAATTAGACTATCAAAGATTAAGTATGAATTTAAATGTTATACAAACATTATTTATGGTAAATGTTGCTTTGGTTTTCATAAGTAATAATCGATAAATTATTCATTAAATTGCAAAAGGAGTGATAAAAATGTCAAATATACTAGAAAAGGCCAAATCAATTGAGGAATATATTATAACCTTTAGAAGAAATCTACATGAGAATCCAGAACTTAGCGGACAAGAATTTAATACACAGGAAAAGATTATGAGAGAATTAGATGTGTTAAAAATACCATATAAGAAAGCTGGAAATGCATCACTAATAGCAACACTAAAGGGGGGCAAGCCCGGAAAAACTGTTGCACTAAGGGGTGATATAGATGCTCTTCCTATAAAGGAAGATTCAGGTGTTGAATTTGCGTCTAAAAGTCCTGGAGTGATGCATGCCTGTGGCCACGATGCTCATGCAGCTATACTTCTTGGAGCAGCAAAAATCTTATCAGAAATGAAGGATGACATAAATGGTGAAATAAGATTCTTCTTCCAAGAAGGGGAGGAAACCTTTACCGGTGCGAAAAAAATAATAGAGGCTGGTGGAATGGATGGGGTTGATGCCTGTTTTTGTATACACAATATGCCTCTTATAGATACTGGATATATAGATGTTTCTCAAGGCTATAGATCTGCAGGCTGTGATACCATTTATGTTAAGTTTGAAGGAGTTTCAGGACATGGATCAGCTCCTCATCTTGCAAAGGACACTATCCAACCAGCATGTACCTTTGTTACTGACCTACAAGGTATAGTGACTAAAAATGTTGACCCACAGGAGCCTATAGTACTCTCTGTTGGTAAATTTATAGGCGGAACAAAGGCAAATATCATAGCTAAGTACACTGAACTTGATATTTCCATGAGATACTTCAATAAAGATGTGAAAAAAACAGCTCACGAAGCTATAAAAAGACATGCAAAGGCTATTGCTGATGCATACGAAATCAAAGTTGACGTAAGAATAGAGGATAGCGCGCTTAGTGTTTATAATGACGAAAAATTATCTGAACTAGCAGCAAAAAGCGCAGTTAAGATATTTGGAGAAGGAAAACTTGTACAAACGCCTAAAGCCATGGGTTCTGAGGATATGTCCTATTACTTCGTACATGCAGGCGGTGTTTTTGCATGGCTAGGCTCAGGAAACGATGAAAAGGGTTGTGTATACTACCCACATCATGAAAAGTTTAAGATTGATGAGGATTGTTTGAAATACGGTGCAGCAATGCATGTGCAGTTTGCTATTGATTTTTTAAAGGAACATATATAAAACTTATTATAAAGGAGAGACTAAATAAATGAACCCAGAAAATTTGAAACTAAGAGATGAGAAAGTTAAAAAAGTTGAAAGTTACAGGTGGGTCGTTTGGACTATTCTTGCAGCTGTGTATGTTTTCGTAACATTCCATCGTATGAGTGCGGGGGTTGTTAAAGGCGACCTCGAGAAAGAGTTTTCAATTGGAGCAGCACAGTTTGCTAATATTGGATCAATGTACTTTTATGCATACTTTATAATGCAGATACCATCAGGGATATTTGCAGACAAACTAGGACCTAAAAAAACAGTTACAATATTTTCTATGATAGCAGCAATAGGCTCAGTTATATTTGGATTGGCTCCTAACATAATGGTTGCTTATATAGGTAGATTTCTTGTTGGGATTGGAGTATCAGTTGTATTTATTTGTTTGATAAAAATACAATCTCGTTGGTTCTATTCAAGAAATTTTGCTTTGATGATAGGATTTGCTGGATTAGTAGCTAATGTAGGAGCAGTACTTGCACAAACTCCACTTGTTATTGCAGTTGGAAATTTTGGGTGGAGAAACACCTTTATTTATATGGGATTAGCAATGGTATTCTTTGCAGTATTGACTATGATATTTGTAAAGGATGATCCTAAAGACATGGGACTTCCAGGTATGGACGAACTTGAAAACAGGCCTGTAGTAAGCGCAAATATTGAGGTTATTCCAGCACTTAAATCAATTATGTCAAACAAAAGAACATGGATTATATCCTTTGCATATATAGGTATATATACAGGATATGTTGTATTCTTAGGAACATTTGGAGTTTCATTCTTAATGCAAGCGTATAGTCTGACTAAAATAGAAGCAGCAAATTATGTAATATCAACTATTGCAGGCTCAGCAGTAAGCAGTTTAGTAATTGGTTATCTTTCTGATCGTTTTAAAAATAGAAAGATTCCATTAATTCTTTCAGCAATGGTGACTTTACTAGGGTGGATAATACTTATCTACACTAGAATGCCTTTAAGTCTTCTTACTCCATTCCTATTTGTCTTTGGTTTTGCTATGTCAGGCTTTACAATGTGTTGGACAATAGGAAACGAGGTAAATGATAGAAGACTTTCTGGTATGGCTACCGGAGTTGTAAACTGTATAGGATTCTTAGGAGCAGCAGTTATTCCAGTAATAATGGGCAATATTCTTGATAAATATAAGGATGCACCAGCAATTGGATATGAGAAAGCATATCTTGTTTTAATAATTTTAATTGCTGTGAGTACAGTTGCAACATTTTTCTCAAGTGAAACACACGGTAAAAATATATATGAGGAAAAATAAGTACTTTAGGAGGGAATATCTTGTTAGATAAAGCCAAACAAATTGAACAATACATTATTGATCTTAGAAGGTATTTTCATGAAAATCCTGAATTAAGTGGGGAAGAGTTTAATACGAAGAGAGTGGTTGCAGAGGAACTTCAAAAGCTTGGCATAGAGATAAAGGGAGCAGGAAATACCTCCGTGATCGGTATCTTAAAAGGTAATAAGCCTGGAAAGACAGTTGCTTTAAGAGCTGACATGGATGCTCTCCCTATAATAGAGCAATCAGGAGTTGAATTTTCATCTAAAAATCATGGAATAGCACATGCTTGTGGACATGATGCCCATACTGCTATGCTTCTTGGTGCAGCTAAGATTTTATCAGAAATGAAGGACGAGATAAGCGGTGAGGTTAGACTTTTCTTCCAAGAAGGAGAGGAGAATTTTACAGGAGCTAAAAAAATAATAGAAGCAGGTGGAATGGATGGAGTTGATGCATGTTTTGCAATGCATGGTCTTCCAGCTCTTGAAACAGGATATGTAAATATTGAGCCAGGATACAGATTGTCAGGTTGTGATACTATTTATGTTAAGTTTGAAGGAGTATCAGGACACGGCTCAGCTCCACATCTTGCAAGAGATACTATACACCCAGCATGTACTTTTGTTACTAACCTACAAGGTATAGTGACTAAAAATATTGACCCTCAAGAGCCAGTAGTACTATCAGTAGGAAAATTTGTAGGTGGTACAAAGGCAAATATAATTGCTAAATATACAGAAGTTGATATTTCAATGAGGTATTTTAATCCAAAGGCTAGAGAAATAGTTCATGAAGCAATAAAAAGACATGCAAAGGCCATTGCTGATGCTTATGAAATTAAGGCAGAAGTGATTATAGAAGAAAGTACTATTAGTCTTTATAACGATGAGGAACTCACAATACTTGCTAATAAAACTGCAACAAAAATTTTAGGTGAAGGCAAAAACTTACCTATGCAAAGACCAATGGCATCAGAGGATATGCCTTACTACTTTAAGTATGCTAAGGGAGTTTATGTAAACATGGGATATAGAAATGATGAAAAAGGATGCATATATTTTCCACACCATGAGAAATTCAAAATCGATGAAGACTATCTAAAGTATGGTACAGCAATGTTTGCACAGTTCGCGCTAGATTTTTTACATCAGTAGAATTTATTAACATGAGCTAAGAGAGCGAACTTACAAGCTTTCTTAATAATATAGTAGATATATAATAATTAATAGTAAAATAATATATATCATTACTGAAAAGGAAGTGAAAAGATGATTTCTTCGATATTTTTATGCCATGGTGGACCGACACTTGTGGTGGAAGAAAACGAATATACTGATTTTCTTAAAAATCTGGGCAAAAAACTAACACCTAAAGCTGTTGTGATATTTACGGCCCATTGGGAAAGTGAAATTACAACAATTTCATCAATGGATGATACCTACGATATGATATATGACTTTTCCGGATTCCCAAAAGAGTTATATTCAATAAAATATCCTGCCAAGGGCTCTGTAGAAGTAGCTACAAAGCTCAAATCCATGTTAGGGAATAATGGCATTGAAAGCAAGTTTGACGAAAACAGAGGATTGGATCATGGTGCGTGGGATGTTCTTTACTTAATGTATCCAAATGCAACTATACCTGTTGTTCAAGTATCAGTAAATCCTTATTTAGCGATGGAAAAGCAATATGAGATAGGAAGGGCCATTAGGGACCTAGGAAAAGAAGATATCTTAGTAATTGGAAGCGGTTCAACTGTTCATAACCTTGCTACAGTTGACTGGAATGCAGATAAGGTAGAAGAATGGGCAGTAGAGTTTGACAATTGGCTTATAGAAAAAGTAGAGAATAATGATAAGAAAGCTCTTTTTAATTACAGGGAGACAGCACCACATGCTAAACGTGCCATACCACGTGAGGAGCACATAGTTCCTATGTTTATAGCAATGGGAAGTGGTAACAAAGACAAGCCAAAGCTTTTACACCAAAGCTATGCATATGGAACCTTGAGTTATATATGTTTTGAGTTCTAAAATTAACCCCAAGCAAGTCCTTTAGAAGATATGAGGAATATTATATTTATGATTTTCTTCTTTATGAAATGGTAATAGCCGTTCTTTCGAACGGCTTACTGTTTTTCTTTTAGAAAGCATTCTCGCTGTCGTGAGTAAATTGCCAGTTGATACCGAACTTATCGGTTAAAGAGCCGTACAAGCCGCTCCAAAATGTCTCTTGAAGCTCCATGACCACTTGACCGCTGTCGTCTTTGAGGTGGTTAAAAATACGAGTTATTTCGTCCTTGTCCTTTGTTCTATAAGCAAGGCTAAAATTGTCACCTTGAGTAACAGGCATTCCCGGCGGGCAATCGGAGAACATGACATCGTATCCGTTAATGCTTAAGTAGGTGTGCATAATTTGATTTTTTTCTTCCTCGGACATATGAAAGTCTGATTCATTATGGAATTGTCCGAAGGTCATGGTATTTTGTTTTTGGCAACCGAAAACTTCTGCATAGTATTCTACAGCTTGACGACAGTTGCCGTTGAATCTGATATAAATGTTTAATGACATTGAAAACACTCCTTTAATTTGTGATAGGATAAGCATATCACGCAAACGTTGACAACAGTATGTCATCATTTTATAATGAATTTAAAATTCTTTATTAAGGGGCTGATGTAACGTGAAAATGAATAGGCTTATCTCCATCATCATGTTGCTCTTAGAACGTAAAACTATAAGCGCAGGTGAGCTTGCCCGAACATTTGAAGTATCCAAGCGTACGATTTATCGCGACATCGAAACCATAAACGAAGCGGGAATACCCATTATCACCTTTCCCGGTATTAAAGGTGGTATTGGAATTATGGAGGAGTTTAAGGTAGATAAGCGCTTGTTTTCTGAGTCGGACTTGATAACGCTTTTAATTGGGCTTTCCGGTGTGCATTCTGCACTTGACAGCGAAGAAACAAAGCAAGCTATGAGTAAGCTAAAAGCGATTATCCCCAAGGAAAAGCAGAATGATATCGACGAGCTCACAAGGCGAATCGCTATTGACCTGAGCCCTTGGAAAAAGGACATTATACGTGAGGGATATCTGCAAACCATCAATTCAGCTATTGTAGAGCGGAAAATTCTCAGTTTTGATTATTCTAATAGCAATGGTGATGTTTCTTTTCGGGAAGTCGAGCCGTACCGTTTGCTCCACAAGAGTAATAGCTGGCATCTGCAAGGATTCTGCCTCTTACGTCAGGAAATGAGAACTTTTCGGTTTTCTCGTATACGCAAGCTAATAGCTTCAGAGCGAGCTTTTACGCCGAGGGATGTTGATTTCTCAACATTAAGCAAAAAAATTGATTATGATATACCGAAAGTTATGGTGAAAATCAGGTTTGATGATACGCTTAAAGGTCAGCTGCTAAGTTATTTGAGCGATATTGACATAAGGCATGAAAATGGGAAAAACATTGCTACAATTCCCATATTAGACGGAGATATTGGAATACGGTTCTTGCTTTCACTTGGGGAGTCGTGCGAGTGTCTTGAGCCTCAAACCGTAAGGGAAAAGCTCATTCAAAAAGCTGAGGCGGTACTTGGGGTTTATAAGCAGAACCCCAAGTCGTAAATGTAAAAACAACTCCTTCAGCCTAAAACACTAATATCATTTTTCTATCAAAACACATGTTGAGACGTTAGAAAGGATAGAGAGGAAATAGGTTGAAATTAAAGGGTTAGAGAGATTTAACCCTTTTTTGTGTGTATTATGTTTCCGGGGGGCTAAAAATTTATGCATAACGGCACAACATGGTAATAAGTAATAGAAGACTGGCTTTACTTCTCAAAAAATATTATTGATGTTATAGTCTAATTAGACTATAATGTTTAAATAGCATTAGTCTAATTAGACTAATAATAAATTTAGTAGTTTTCATACCAAGTAAAACTTACTGAGGCAAGAAAGGATGAAAAAAATGGTTAAATCGTTTTTAATGTTAGGACAGTCAAATATGGGGGGAAGAGGGTTCATTCATGAAGTACCCCCGATATATAATGAAAGAATACAAATGTTGCGTAATGGTAGATGGCAAATGATGGCTGAGCCTATTAATTATGACCGTCCTGTTTCGGGAATAAGTTTAGCCGGTTCATTTGCAGATGCATGGTGTAGTCAAAATCAAGAAGACACTATTGGTTTAATTCCTTGTGCTGAAGGAGGAAGCTCTCTGGATGAATGGGCTATAGATAAAGCACTTTTTAAACATGCAATAACTGAAGCTAAGTTTGCCATGCAAAATAGTGAATTAACAGGAATTCTATGGCATCAAGGAGAAAGTGATAGTATGGGTGGTAACTACAAAGTCTATTACAAAAAATTACTTTTAATTATTGATGCTCTTAGAAAGGAGTTGAATGCTCCATATATTCCTATAATTATTGGAGGATTAGGAGACTTTTTAGGCAAAGAGGCATTTGGAAAACACTGTACTGAGTATAAACTTATTAATGAGGAGTTACAAAAATTTGCTTTTGAACAAGAAAATTGTTACTTTGTAACAGCATCAGGTTTAACTTCCAATCCTGATGGTATTCATATTGATGCAATTTCTCAAAGAAAATTTGGTTTACGATATTTTGAAGCCTTTTCTAATAAGAAACATGTATTGAAGCCATTAATTAATGAAAATGAATTATTAAATCTTAGTTATTCTAGAACACATACCAAAGGAGAAAAGTTATATATAATAAGTATGGATTTGGCATTAGGAAAAATATCATATGATGAATTTGAATCTCAATTCATACAAATAAACAATGGTTAAATTAAAGGCGGTGTTTTTTTGATACCTTTACTTATTTTAGGTTTATTGAAACAAAATCCAGGTTCTTACGGATACGAATTATTAGCCTTAATGGAAGAGAGACACTATAAATATATAGTGAATTTTACTAAAGGGTCATTTTATTATAATCTTCAACAATTAGAAGAAAAACAATATATTAAAAAAATTGACCAATTAGACAATACTAGAGAGACTCATAATTATATTATCACTGAACTAGGGGATAAGGAATTTGAAAAATTGATGTTCAAATATGGATCTAAGACAGAATATATAAATTTATCTTTTTATTCAGCAATGCTATTTGCTAATGAATATAAAAGTGAGGAGTTAACAAAACTAATAGAAATACAAATAGAACAAACTAAAAAGAAGATTTCTTTATTAGAGCAATCTATTGAGCATAACGAAACTATCCCTACTTATTTTAGAAAAATGTTAGAAAATTCACGTTCTCATCATTTAGTAAATGTTCAATGGTTTGAAGGACTGTTAAAAGATATAAGGAATGGAAATGAAAATTAAAATTAAAACTCTCTCTATCTTAATTATAACATATAAAAAATTGTAAATGTAGGCTGTTTGTTTACATTTGCTAGTGCTATAATCAATAGCACCTTATTTCATTTGTTGGAAGGGTATTATTAAGGAATTCAAAAGGAGGTAATATATGAGTTCATTTGTACTTGATTTTCAGGACATTGACAAAACAAAACTCATGGTTGTTGGGGGTAAAGGAGCAAACCTAGGGGAACTTACTAAGATTGAAGGAATACGCGTACCAGATGGCTTTTGTATTTCTACTGAAGCCTTTAAAAGAATCATTGAGGAAACAACCACCATTAAAGAATTACTTAATCAGTTATCGCTTTTAAAGATAGAAGACAGGGACAAAATAAGTGAACTTAGCGGTGAGATTCGGAGAGTCATCGAAGGAATAGCTATCCCTGAAGACATTAATGAAGAAATCACCCGTATTCTCTTAAGGCTTGGAGAAAAAAATGCCTATGCAGTACGTTCTAGCGCAACTGCTGAAGATTTACCAACGGCCTCCTTTGCAGGGCAGCAAGATACGTATCTGAACATTATCGGAAAAAATTCAATCTTAAAGCATATCAGTAAATGTTGGGCATCCCTATTTACTGAGAGGGCAGTAATTTACCGCCTTCAAAACAACTTTGACCACCGCAAAGTCCACTTGTCTGTAGTTATTCAAAAGATGGTATTCCCACAATCGTCAGGAATTCTGTTTACTGCAGATCCAGTCACTTCTAATAGGAAGGTGTTATCCATTGACGCTAGCTTCGGACTTGGTGAGGCCTTGGTCTCTGGCCTCGTGAATGCTGATAACTACAAAGTACAAAGCGGCAAGGTTATAAAGAAGATATCATCCAAGAAACTAGCTATTTATGCTTTAAAAGATGGTGGTACGAAAGAACAAGAGATTGAGCCTAAGATGCAGAATAGGCAAGCACTAACCGATGAACAGATTTTGGAGCTTGAGCGTATGGGCAGAAAGATCGAAGAACATTTCGGACGTCCTCAGGATATCGAATGGTGTTATGCTGATAATACATTTTACATTGTACAGAGCCGCCCAATCACTACTTTATACCCAATCCCTGAAGCAAATGATGAAGAAAATCACGTATATGTATCTGTTGGTCATCAACAAATGATGACAGACCCATTCAAACCACTGGGAATGTCCATATACGAATTAACATGTTTTGGACAAAGGTTTAAAGCTGGTGGAAGGTTGTTTGTTGATGTTACACATATACTATCTTCACCTGATAGCAGAAATATGTGGTTAGATGCCATGGGAAAACACGACCTTCTCACAAAAGACGCAATTGTTACAATAATTGAGAGAGATTTCATAAAATGTTTACCAAATGATAAAGAAAAACAGAGTGACAATAAAATGAGTAAAAGTGTGTATGACCCTACAATCGTTGAACATTTAATTAAGAGTAGTCAAAGATCCATAGAAGAGTTAAAACAAAACATCCAAAGTAAATCAGGATTAGATTTATTTGATTTCATTCTAGAAGATATTGGGGAGTTAAAGAGAATTTTATTTGATCCACAAAGTACAGCTGTATTTATGGCTGCTATAGATGCTACAATATGGATCAATGAAAAAATGGAAAAGTGGTTGGGTGAGAAAAACGCAGCAGATACCCTTTCTCAATCAGTACCAAACAATATTACTTCGGAAATGGGTCTGGCACTATTGGATGTGGCAGATGTAATTCGTCCTTATCCAGAAGTAATTCATTATTTACAACATGTAAAAGATGATAACTTTTTAGATGAACTTGTTAAGTTTGATGGTGGAAAGGAAACCCAAGAAGCAATCTATTCTTATCTTAACAAATACGGAATGCGATGTGTAGGAGAAATTGATATTACTAAAACTCGTTGGAGTGAAAAACCAGCTATACTTATTCCTATGATACTTAGTAATATCAAAAACTTTGAGCCTAATGCTAGCAATAAGAAATTTGAGAAAGGGCTACAGGAAGCTTTGACAAAAGAACAAGAGTTACTAAAGCGATTGAAGCAATTAGAAGATGGTGAACAAAAGGCCAAAGAAACAAAAGAAATGATTGACCTAATTAGGAATTTCATCGGCTATCGTGAATATCCAAAATACGGCATGGTTAATCGCTACGCCCTTTATAAGCAGGCTTTACTGAAGGTCGCTGAACGACTTTTACAAGACAAGGTTATTCATGAGAAAGAAGATATATACTATCTCACTTTTGAAGAACTTCGCGAAGTCGTACGCACAAATAAACTGGATCACCATATAATTAATAAACGTAAGGAAGAGCATAAATTATATGAAAAACTAACTCCACCACGTGTTATCACCTCTGATGGTGAAATCATTTCAGGTGAGTACAAAATAGAAAATCTTCCAGAAGGTGCTATTGTAGGGCTACCTGTTTCTTCCGGAGTTATAGAAGGACGAGCACGTGTCATATTAAACATGGAAGATGCTGATCTAGAAGATGGAGATATATTAGTCACCTCATTTACTGACCCTAGCTGGACACCATTATTTGTATCCATAAAAGGCCTAGTCACAGAAGTTGGTGGACTTATGACCCATGGAGCAGTTATAGCACGTGAATATGGCTTACCAGCAGTTGTTGGAGTAGATAATGCTACCAAAATCATTAAAGACGGGCAGAGAATTCGGGTAAATGGAACAGAAGGCTATGTAGAAATCCTATAATAGTAAAGATGTATAAAGGAAGTAATATATATGAACAATACACTGATTGTATATTATTTGATATAGCTAAAGAGTGCTTAAAATCTATAATTTTACCTGGTATTGCTGTAAATGGTACTGTTACATCGGGAGAAGTGACAAATTGGCTTGAAATACTTGGTTACGAATTATAATAAATTCAAAACAAAAGAACCCCTTAAAATTGATAAATCTGTCAATTCTAAGGGGGTTATTTATTTAAAGTGATTTAATTAACTCTTCTAACTTTATAGATAAAGTTTTTGCACGTTCAAAATCAGTATTCTTTAAAGCGGAAGCTATTTCCATTTCAACTGATTTTTTCTTTTCTTCAATTTGCAGATAGTCTTTGTCAAAATGATTAGCATAAATCATCTTTCTAAATTTACGCATGCTCATTTTTCTAATTGTCTTATCTTCAATAAGTAAAACATAATCAGCACAGTTAACTATGAAATGATAATCATGAGAAATCATTAAAATAGCACCTTTGTAATCTGCTATAGCTTTTTCTAGAGACATTTGAGAATAAAGATCTAAGTGGCTTGTAGGCTCATCCATTAGTAACATATTTGATTTACTAGCTGAAACCTTCGCCAATTGAAGTATATTTTTTTCTCCACCAGATAAAGATTCAATCTTTTGTGTAAGTATATCTGAATCAAAACCATATCTTCCAACATATCTTCTAATTTCACCATAAGTCTCAAATCCAACATCATAGAACTCTTGAAGTATTGTATTAGACTCATTTACTACTTCGCTTTGCATTTGAGATAAGTAAGCTAGATCAATGTTTTCATTTATTTCAATAGAGTTATTATTATTTTTAAATATTTCTTTTAATAAAGTAGTTTTTCCTACACCGTTTGTACCAACAATAGCTACTTTATCAGTAGATTTTATCTCGAAGTTAGCATTTTCTAAAAGAACTTCATCAAATGATATACCAAAATCACAAACCTTTAAAGCAATAGTTTCTTCAATTTCATTATTTGTTTCTAAATTGATATACGGTTGTTTAATATCTACAAATGGTGCTTTAATTCTTTTGGCTTCTAATCTTTCTTGAATTTTAACTCTAGCTCTTAGAGCTCTACCTCTAGAAGCTTCAGCATTATAGGTTGCTTTCTCTCTTAATATATCGATTAAAGCTTCATTTCTCGCAATTTCTTCATCATCATCAATAGCCATTTCTTGTAACTCGATTTTAGTTTGAAGAAGAGAGAAGTTGTAATCAATATATCTGCCATCAAATTCTTGTAGCTCTGTATTCTCAAGATGGATAATTTTATTAAAACAATGATTTAATAAATATCTGTTGTGTGTAATAACTAAAATTGTTTTCTTATGAGAATTAATTAAATTTTTAAGAGCGTTAAGGTTCTCAAAATCTAAGAACACATCTGGCTCATCCATAATCAATAAATCTGGGCTATTAAGCATTTCCTTAATAACTTGAATTAGTTTAAATTCTCCACCACTAAGTTCAGAGATCATTCTATCTTTATGCTTAGTTAAATTTGCAAGATTTAGTTTCTTATTAATGTTGCTTTCATAATCATCACCATCAATTGCATCAAATGCATCTAAAGCCTCTTGGTACTTTTCTAGTAAAGCATCAATATCAGAAGATGTTTCCATTTCACTGCAAATAGATGCTATTTCATCTTGTAGCTTGATAAATTGATCAGCTATATATTCGAAAACTGTAGTTTCTTTTATTTTGTCTAGTTGTGAGAACTGACTTACATACCCAATTCTTAAATTTGGATACATTTCTAACTTACCATCAAACAAATATCTTTCTGGATCCATTATTATATCTATAAGTGTACTTTTTCCGCTACCACTTGCTCCTATAAAAGCACAATGTTGACCATCTTCTAATGTAAATGAAACCTTATTATATAGATCTCTTTGCGGAAATGAGTAGGACAAGTTGTCAAATTTTATCATATAATTACCTCTCTTTATCATTTAAAAAAATCGCTCCACGTCGCCAACGATATATAGTAACGACATTTTTTGATTTCTTTTGATAGCATAACACTTTTTAAGGCTAATTTCAATTATATAAAATTGGATTTTTTCCTAGCAAATCCAAGACATTTAAATGTCTAGATAAGTTATTATGAAATAAAGAAATTACGACCTGTAGAGCACTTGAGCTTAACAATGTTACCTCAACTGAAAATATTTTCTTTATTGGCATTCGTTCTATTGAAATGGATGAATTGGAATTCATAAGAAAAAATAAAATTCACGTTATTAATGCGCATGATTTTCATAACCTCAGTGTCAGCAAAGTAGTCAAGTTTTAATTATATTTCTCTGATTTTTGATGCAATAAAGCTTTTTCCAGATTTTCAGGAAAGATTGCTATCGAAATCATTGCTAGAAGAATCCTATTCTCCTCAGCCTGGAAGCTCAAAATATGGTCTTGGCTGGTCTTTTAGTTCCCCAAATATTAAACCAGCACGCATTTCCCATAGTGGGGCGTTATCTACTGGCCAAGCGCAACAAGATATTATACCTTCCAGTGGATATGCTGTAGCTGTGATGCTTAATAGCTTTACAACAACTGTTGAGCATGCTTATGAGATAAGTTCGGGAATTATAAAACTTACTGAAGGACAGAAACCAGATATTAAAGCTCCTATGCCTAAAATAATAGATTTATCACTTGGTTTCATTACATTAATATACTTATTTTTAGGTATAAAAGATATTATACTAAGTAAAGAGTGGTCGAATAGACGTAAACAACATCTTACCTTGAGATATTATCTTCGGTTAACGCCCCAAGTAATTCCGGTTTTGTTTATAGGATGGTTGTTTTTTATTGTCCCAAACCTACAAAACAATAGTTCTACAATTAAGGATGCTTTTGGTATCTGGCCAGCTGCTATGTTATTTTTAATTGTAGTTTTCATAACTGGAATTATAGTTACAGTTATGAGAATCTATTATAGAGCAAGATTAAACAGAAATTGATAGATTGAGATATATTGGAACTTCTTAAGGGCTGTATCTAAAAAGATATAGCCTTTTTATATTATAAGATAAGGCTCTGTTAAAAATTAATTACCATTCCAACGATAGATTAGTTGTACAACGCCAGAAGAGAACGTTTTGGTATTAACCATTTTTAAATTCAATCTCTGTTTTATATCAATAAACAACGGTTTTCCTTCTCCCAAAACAACAGGATGAACAGATAATCTAAATTCATCAACAAGCCCTAAATTAATAAAAGTTGTAATGAGACTTGCTCCTCCATAAAGCCAAATATCTTTACCGGGCTTATTTTTTAATTTATTTACTTCTTCAAGAATATTTTCATTTATAAATATTACTTGAGTATCAGTACCTATGTGTGTTCTGGAAAACACATATTTCTCTTTACTATGAACCAATTTCCAAATTTCTTTTTCAGTATCAGAATCTTCATCTTGGGGAATATACTGCCCCCATAAGTCGTAACTTTTTCTACCGTATAAAATAGTATCAATTTCATTCAAGAAATTAGTGAACCCCATATCAGTGTCCATAATGCACCAATCAACTTCTCCATTTTTCCCTTCAATAAAGCCATCTAAAGTAATTGCTAAATCTAAAATTATTCTTCTTTGTTTTACGTTGCTTGACATAACCATTCCTCCTTCTTATATTCTTTTTTGACTTACTCTATTGTTTGCATAATAATACCACCGAAATCATTTGTATAGTGTTATTATACCCAATTTTTAACATCATTTTTTAAAATACCTAAGATAATTACAATCTAAAAATTATCATGTTGATAATATGGTTAGAAATTAGAATAAAATTAGAAATTAATAATAATTATTATATATATTAATTTTTAGGTGGGGTGAGAATAAAGTACATGTTAAATAAAATGTATAAAGTATTAGAAAAATATATAAAACCTTATTACACCAAAGCTGAAGAAATAGCTTATAAAGGGCCATATAACAAGGACTTAGAAACATATACAGGACATACATTAGAACATGCAAGAGAAGTAATGGAAAATGCAATTAAATACAAAGAAGCCATTGAAAATTATTTTGAAAATAATAAATTTATAGACAAAGATAATAACCCTTTATATGGAAAAATACACTTAGAAACCTTATATGCCTCAGCTGCATTTCATGATATAGGAATGGGAGTTGAAAAAGAGGAATATAGAGAAAAGGGGTTAAAAGCAGGAAAACAATTGAGAAACGAACATGCATTAAATTCAGGAGTAGAATTAATGAAATACAAAGATTATATTAAAGATGATTTTGAAAAATTTAATGTAGATCCTGAAAAAGTTGCAGTAATTATATATTTTCATAGTAAAAGTTGTAGTGGACTACAAAAAGTTGATGAAAATGGAAAAAGCAAAACTGTCAAACTTGATTTAACAAATATAGGGGACATTAAAATTAGTATAGAAAACTTTAAGGAAGAATGCAGAATAAATGATATTGAATTTAAGGGAGAATTTAGTGAGCAAGAGTATAAAGATATTTCTATTGTTGCAAGTATAATAAGAATAGCAGATGCAAATAGAGACGGTAAAAGAATTACAGATATGAGAGGGAGAATTCCAAGGATAACTGGACAAATTCATAGTGATACAAATTCTATGGATGGTGAAGTAGAGGATGCAAAATTAAACCTTGGTGATAAAGAATATTCTGCTGATAACTATACAAAAGCCATATATATAGGAGAAGGTAATTGTAAGTTTGATCTTAATTATGACAAGGAATCTAATAAACTTAATTATGATATATATATATTTGATATAAATAAAGCTCCAAATTCTACATCACTAGTAATATCAGAAAGATTTGGAGAAATTGACTCTACATTTATAAAAGATAACTTAGGTACTGATAATAAAAATACAAATATAAATATTAACATTATATGTGACGATGAACAAAAAGGAAGAGACTTTATTAAGAATAACTTAATAAAACATAAAAAGATGAAAAATTATAAAGAAAGATATGAAAAAATAATGCAAGTTAAAAAGGGGAAGGAGGATTAATATGAGTGATATATTAACTTTTAAAGTAGATACAACTATAAATAATGAGATTACACATAAAATCGGAATAAAATATATATTAACTTTAAATGAACAATATAATTCTAATGGAATAGTAGAGATATTAGGAACTATGGAAAATCCTATGAACTGTTTTATTAAAAATAATATAAGTATAAAAGAAGCTCTTTATTTGTTCGGAAGACTAAACTATGATATTTGTTCATTTGAATATGATGATTTCTTTTGTGGTTATTACGCCTTAGATAATAAGATAATAATAGAAGGGGATGAATCTTTTTATAAGGAATGTATGGAGATATTTAATAAAATAGAATTAGATGAAGAAATAAAAGAACAAAGGATACCATATTTAAGAAGATCAAACTCAAAACACACTACAGACTATGTTCTAGAAGTATATAGTATAATATCTGATGTATGTAATAAATACAACATCTCCAAAAACATAAAGGCAGCAACTACAGGACGCGGTGAATTTGATTATATTGAATGTAAGGATAAATTAGCTAATAAATTAAAAATTAAAAGAGCCAGACATATGTTTAATTATGACGAAGAAAAAAACATATTTATAGGATTTGATTTTGATATATACGACACCATAATCGCTGGAGCAGATGAAGAGATGTTTAATTTCATAGAAAATAGAATTAAAAAATTAGATTTTTTCTGCGAATAAGATTTGTAAGCTTTTCTTACTTAATGGAATCTATCCTTGTGTGTAAATAGCATAATAAACTTTCAAAAGCAGATACTAAGAAAAAACTCAATATACAAAACTAAAGAATAAAGAAAGGAGATAATATGGCAGAGAAAAATGAAATAGTAAAAACAGGATGGAACTTCGACAATAGTTATTCTCGCTTACCGAAAACATTTTTTACCATTACTGACCCAACTCCTGTGCTCTCTCCGAAGCTAATTATTCTCAATGATTCCTTGGCAAAATCACTAGGTTTAAATGCCAATGAACTAAAAAATAATGATAATATAGAAGTATTTGCTGGGAATATGATTCCAGAAGGAGCTTTGCCTCTTGCTCAAGCTTATGCAGGGCATCAATTTGGGCATTTTACCATGTTAGGAGACGGCAGAGCTATATTACTTGGCGAACAGATAACGCCTGAAGGGAAAAGATTTGATATTCAACTTAAAGGTCCAGGTAGAACTCCATATTCTCGAGGAGGAGATGGAAGAGCAGCAATTGGACCAATGTTGCGTGAATACATAATTAGTGAAGCAATGTATGCACTTGGTATTCCAACAACTCGAAGTCTAGCAGTTGTAACAACTGGCGAGTTAGTAACTCGTGAAACAAATTTACTTGGTGCAATTTTGACACGTATTGCAGATAGTCATATTCGTGTGGGTACATTTCAATACGCTGCAGCATGGGGAACTTTAGATGATATTAAAGCTTTAGCTGATTATACAATTAAAAGACATTATCCATATATTGAAGATGATGAAAATAAATATCTTAACTTTCTTAAGGAAGTAATAAAGAGACAGGCTGATTTAATTGCTAAATGGCAATTAGTTGGCTTTATCCATGGGGTAATGAATACTGACAATATGACAATTAGTGGAGAAAGTATTGATTATGGCCCATGTGCATTTATGGATACCTATGACCCTGCAACAGTATTTAGTTCTATTGACCGTCGTGGACGTTATGCATATGGCAACCAACCAAATATAGGAGAGTGGAATTTAACTAGATTTGCTGAAACATTATTGCAACTACTACATGAAGATACAGATGAAGCTGTTAAAATTGCAAAAGATGCACTTGGAAGTTATACTGAGTTGTATCACAATAATTGGTTATCAGGAATGAGATCAAAATTAGGAATATTTAATGAAGATAAAGATGATGAATCCCTTATAGAAGAACTTTTAAGTATGATGCATAAATATAAAGTAGACTATACAAATACATTCCGTGCACTAACTTTAGATAAGTTAGAAGACACTGTATTATATAATACTGCTGAATTTGCCCAGTGGTATGAGCTTTGGCAAGATAGATTAGGTAAACAACAAGAATCAAAAGAAGAATCATATAATTTAATGAAAAATTCAAATCCAGCTATAATACCTAGAAATCACAGAGTAGAAGAAGCCTTAGAAGCAGCAAATAAAGGAGATTACAGTGTAATGGAGAAACTTCTTGATGTTTTATCAAATCCATATGAACACTCCAAAAAGCAAGATGAATATTCTACACTGCCTCCACAATCAAGTTGTGGTTATAGAACATTTTGTGGCACCTAAATATAATTAAAATAAAGAAAAGATTTCCTTCAGAATTATATTCCGAGGGAAATTTTTTAATATAAGAATATAATATAGTTATCATATTAACAATTGTAGAGCTTAATGCTGGACATAAGGTATAATAAAAACAGGCATTATAAAAACAGATAAAGACATAAGGGGATGCAACTTTTGAATAATAAAAATAAATTTAAAAAGGTCAGTGTTAAAATTTTTATAATACCATTCTTTATTATTACTTTGATCTTTTTTATTATTGGCTACGGTATAATTAGCGGGATAAAAAGTTATTACTATAACCACGTTAAAGAGGATTCAATAAATTTTGCTAATAGCTATTCGCATAGTTTGTCTAAGTCAGCTGAGGCATATGAAGTATTAAATGAATTACTTAAAGAAAAGATACTAGTTGCTGGCAGAACAATAGTTTCAGACAACATGAAGATAAGCAATGAATTACTTGAAGAACTAGCAGGCAAATTAGAAGTTGATAGAATTTACTCATATAATTCTAAAGGAGAAATAATACATTCAAACAATGGTGAATCTATTGGTTGGAAAGCATATGAAGGCCATCCAGTTTATAATTTCATGAAGAATGGCGGTAATAGCCTTATAGAAGAGATAAGACAAGACACAGAGACGGGAATATATTATAAATATGGATACTTCAGGGTTTCTGATGGACGTTTTGTTCAAATAGGTGTTAAGACAGACAAAATTTATGATTTTCTTGGAAGTTATAAAATGCAGAAGTTGCTTAATGAAATGAAAGATAGTGAAGTTGTATCTAAAATTGACTTTATAGACAATAAATTAAACATTATTGGAAGTACAGACAGTAATATTATTGGACAAAAAATAACTAATTCAGAAGCTAAAGCTGCAATACTTGAAGATAGGAAATATAGTTTTATAAACGACAATAATGAAAAAAATGAATTTGAGACTTTTGTTCCTGTATATTTTGAAAGAGCCAAAATAGGAACACTAGCAATTAATAAATCATTAGAAGATACCGACCATGTGGTTAGACAAGTATCTCAAGTAGGGGTAATATTGTTGGCAATAATATATGCTTCCTTACTTCATACTATGATTTCTATTTACAAAAAAAATAAAAAACTTGTTCAATCGGCATATTACGATGCATTGACCGATTTACCAAATAAGCAATATCTCAAAGAATTTTTAAATGAAGAAATAAACAAAAACAAATCGGGTAATAAAGCTATATTACTAATTAACTGCAGTAACTTTAGGATTTTTAATTTGACATTTGGAATTGAATATGGTGATGAACTTTTAAAAGAAATGAGCAAAAATATTCAGAACTTAGTAGATAGTAACAACAAGTTTTTTAGATTTTCAGCTGGAAGATTTGTTTTATATATAGAAAATTATTATGATAAAGAAGACCTTATTTCAATTGCAAATAAAGTCAGTGAAATATTTGATAATCCTTTTAAGGTAAAAGATGATCAACAGCATTTAAGTGTACAAATTGGAATTGTTGAAATAAATAATAACGATAATTTTGATAAAATATTAAAGCATGCTTTAATTTCATTAAACCATATAAAAGACAATGATTCTGTAAAATACGCTTTTTTCAACGAAGTCATGGAGAACAAACTTCAAAGAGAAGACTTAATAGAAAAGGAGCTTAGGTCAATTATTGTTGAAAATAATGAAAAGAAATTATATTTGGAATTTCAACCACAAGTTGATTTAAAAACCAACAAAATTGTAGGTTTTGAAGCTTTGGCACGTATGAAAGCTGAAAGTCTTGGTTTCATATCACCTATGGAATTTATTGATGTTGCAGAAAAAAAGCAATTAATAATTCCCCTTGGTAACTTAATATTAAAAACAGCGTGTAACTTTATAAATACTATACAAAACCAAGGGTATAATGATGTCAAAGTAGCTGTTAATATATCTGGGATTCAACTTTTATATAAAGACTTTACAAATACAGTAGTAGATATTATTAAGGAAACTAATATTGAAAAGTCAAATCTTGAATTAGAAATAACTGAATCTGTGCTTTTGGATAATTATGATATTATTAATGAAAAGCTCAGAGATTTAAGAGAAAACAAAATAGAAGTAGCTTTAGATGATTTTGGAACAGGATATTCATCTTTTTCTAGATTAGGAGAACTAAATATTGATACTGTAAAAATTGATAAATACTTTATAGATAAAATACTTAGTAAAGATTATAAAGAACAAATAACAGGTGATATTATTTCAATGAGTCACAAACTAGGACTTAATGTAGTTGCAGAAGGTGTGGAAGTTAAAGAACAAAAGGATTTCTTAATAAATAACCACTGTGATATTATGCAAGGTTATCTATTTAGCAAACCACTTTTAGAAGAAGATGCAATAAAACTGCTGAAAACAACTAATAAGGAATCTTTGTAAAACCATAATTTTACTAATAATATCAGCTCATATATTAATTTAAAAAACTCACAAAATTAATAAAAGGAGAATAAACTATTAGTAAATGAGGTGAATTTACATGGATTATAATACTTTTAAAACAAATAGCCAACAACGTAATGCGTCACCCCTTCAGAGTATGTATAACTCTTTACTAAGTATTGATTTACAAGGTGAAAATTCTACAGGAAATGAAGGTGAACAAGCGTATAAGCAATATGTATTAAAATTTATTGATGAGTTTATTAAAGTACAAAACGAATATCCTCTAATATTTAGCATTGAAACGAAATACTTAGCTACCAATAGAGAAGCTATACAGCTAAGAAATAGAGCAATAAATAGTTTTCAGTATCCTGAAGATAGAGTTCCAGAAAAATATAAGGTTATCCATCAAGAATTATTACAAACACTAGCTGCATATAGAGAGTCATACGAAAATTTATATCTAGCAATAGCTGCAGGTGAAAGTAGAGTAGTTGGAGAAAATGTAGGGCGATTATATCAATTAGATATAAATCTAAACAGAATTATAGATGAATTAAAAAAATAAAAAACCAGTTTTTAAAAACTGGTTTTTTATTTTTTTAATATTTAATTATTACCTAACATATATCCAATATAAGTGAATCTTCCTTCCTTAGAAAATAATAGATGTCCATGAGACAAAGCACCTATGATTTTGCCATTTTGTATAATTGGAGAACCGCTCATTCCTTTAACAGTACCACCGCGTTCCTTTATTAAGTGTTCATCTATAACTTCAAAATGAAATGTGCCTGATTTAACTTCATCAGTAGGTTCTTCGATTTTAGTTATTTCTATATTAGACCTGATAATTTTATTAGTTTTATTGTCTTGGGATAATATATAAGCATCTCCAAGTTCAATTTCGTTATGCTTTGCAACAACATATATACCACAGTCATCTACAGCATTAATATCTGTTAAAACACCTTTTATTCCTACATTTGAAGTCGAAGTTATGGTTCCAATTGGATTGCTTGATATATCAGCATCAATACTTCCATGACTAAATGATTTACTTTTCTTTGCGTTATAAACAGTATCGGCTAAAAATATAAAACCTTTTTTTAGTGTGTATTTAGTGTTTCCACCTACATCAATTGGATGAGCCACGGCATTGTATTCAAATGTAGTAGGGTGAATAGATGTTAATGTTGCATATGAATAAACTGTGTTTTGTAGTTTGGTGTGTCTTAGATGATATACATTTGTGCTTACTGTCTTTAATTTATCTTTTCTTTGTACTACAACATCTATCTTTAAATCATCATCTAAATTATAAAGTTCTTTTACTTGAGAATCATCTTTTACAACAAATGAGATAGTTTTATTAGTTTTAGGATCTTTATAACTTATCTTCTTTAATAAAGAACCTCTAAGTATAGGATTTCTTTTAGAAAAGGTATTTGAAACATAATACTCATTCAATTGATAGTGAATACCTATAACTTGACCAGATACTATTGCTTCATTATCTGAATACTCAAATGCATCTTCTTCAGCATTTATTGTTTGAAAGTTTAAGGTAGTAAATAAAATAGTTGTAAGTACAATAGATGAAATTTTTTTCATATTAAGACCTCCATTTAAGTATATACAATAGTTTTTGTAACGGAGATATATATTAAACGAGGTTATTTTTGTATTTTTAAATAAGGTTATGTTTTAAATCGATGTTGAAATTTATAAATGTATAAATACATTTAATATATGGTTAATATAGGTGTTATTGCATAGTTGTATAAAACTATGAGTCAAATATTATTTATATAATAATTACATAAAGGTATGTGTCCATGAATAATATAAAAGGGAGGTAAAAAGGGTATTAATAAAATATCTTCAATCTAGCAAACAAATAAGTGACAAAGCAATTATATGCTTAATTGCGAACGTCCTTTATCTGAAATGGAGAAAAGAGGAACAGTAAGAATTAAAATGCCTAATAATATTAAAAAAATATTCTCTCGTTCAGGAAATGAGAGTTCATATGTTAGCTACTTTTAGGTTAACAGATGTAGACCTAATTGATGCTGATTAAATTACATATCATGAGCATATTAGTAAGCATTATTAATCTACTTACTCCTTAAAGGGCGAAACAAAAATAATTTTTTATAAGTTATTATCAAGTCAAGATACACTTCGTATTTTTTTCTTTTATTAAAGTAGTAATATATCGGTTTTATGTTAAAAATAAAAAATAGGACATAAATCGACAAGTCGTATAAAGCTATTATGATATAATCTAACTATATTAGTATATATATAATAAAAAGTTATTAAGAGATGATAGAAAGGAGAAGAGAAATTTTTATTCAAGGGAAATAAAATAGTCTTAGACTATAAGAAGAAAAATTATTAAATGTAAAATAGGGGGAAAGAAAAATGATTCATAAGGTTTTGAAAGTTATAGCTTATATAGCTATAACAATTTTTTTATTAACGACTGTAAGCTCAATATTTAATGGACTAGATGAAGGATTGTCACTTATATTTACTATGATATTATTTATGTACCCTTGGGTTGTGTATTTAGTATGGAGGTTTAAGGTTGAAAAGAGTTTAAAAAATGTAGATGAAAATGGAGAAGTAGAAAAATATAAATTCAAGAAGTCTCAAAAGGTTGTGCTTTTTCTTGTAGTTCCGTTACTTATATTAGTAGGCATGAGTATGTCTCCGTCATACAGTAAAGTTACTGATGTTGAAATAGCCAGTATAGAAAACAAAGATGTTTTAACCTATGAAGAAAAATTAGATAATTACTCTCCAAGTTATATGATTGTTAATTTAGTTACAGACGGTGGAGAGTTCTTCTTTAACAATAATGTAACTATAAAAAGTTTAACTGACAAAAATCATCCGTATAACAAGGGTGTGAAATTTGAACTAATAGCTGACGATAGTGAGCTAGATCAAATTAATCCTGGAAAGACAAGGTATATAATGGGCACAGACAGACTAACTAATGGTAAATACGAACTAGAATTGGTAGCTTACACAACAAACGTTGAGGGCAAAAGTGAAGAAGAAATAGCCAAAAAGAGTTTTGTTATAAAGAAAGAATTTACAGTTGACAATACCTTTGACTCTAGAGATGATTTCTTAACATTCCATGATAATTATATAAAAGAAATGGAAGAAAAAGAGAAAGCAGAGGAAGAGAAAAGAAAAGAGGAAGAGAGAGCAGACAAAGAACGAAGAAAGAAAGAAGGGGTCTCTATTGGAATGACTCAAGAGGAAGTTTTAATGTCTTCTTGGGGAAAGCCAGATAAAATAAATAGAACAACCAATTCTTATGGAGTTAGTGAACAGTGGGTTTATAGGTATAGAGTATCAGGGTATTTATACTTTGATGATGGAATTCTTACATCGATACAAAATTAATTAATAATATGTATAACGCAATTAAAGAAATTTAGAAGTGTACTTGAGGGTACGTTATTTATCGCAAAAATACGCAATCTTTATATACTATGAATTAAAAGAGGAGATTTAATTCTTCTAGTGTTGCATCAAAGAAATACTTACAGATTGACAATGGAAAAAATTTAATAATGAAAAAAAGAACCTCCTTGTGGTTTAATGGTTTTGTCCAGAAACCAAACACAAGGAGGTTCTTTTTTATGACTATTACTATTAATAATAATAAATTAGTTTTTCATAAATTGCTAGAGGAAATTGGAGGTAGTTTTCTTAATAGTACAATAAAGAAATACGATGGAGATTATAGAAGTCAGCACTTTGACTCAAAATCGCATATAAATTCAATGTTGTACTTGAATATAAGAGGATGTAAGAGTCTGCGAGAAGCAG